>JBBQRM010000150.1:0-7060 GCA_038214855.1 Rhodobacterales bacterium
CGGAGCGGTCGATGGCGAGCTTCCTGGCGCTCACGCGCGAGAGCTGGCACGGGCGGGCTACGCCCGACGACGCGGCGATCCTCGACTGGTTCATGGGCTGCTTCCCCCTCCGCGAGCCCGAGGTGCGGGCGGAGCTGCGCCGGCGGCTCGAGGCGGCGCTGCCGAGGCGGTAGCGCGTGCAAGAACCCTAACAGATGGTAAAAATACCGTGTTTTCTTCAATGATTTTAATAGAGAGATTCATGTTGCACAGTGCAACACCGTGCAACCCGACCTGAAGCGAGCCCGCAAAAAAGGCGGCAGGGGTTGCCTGCCGCCAGTTTGCCAGGGAAGAAGCAGACCAAGGCCTGCGGCGGAGCTCAGGTGCCTATTTGCACTGAGCAATGGTGTAGTCGCCGACGCGCGCGAGCAGGGTGTCGAGCGGCGTCATCACCGGCCCGAATCCCGGGCGGTAATGGTCGGCGTAGAATTGCGGCAGCGGATAGCGGGTGTCGCCCATCGGGTCGGTCATCGCCTCGAGGCTCTCCTCGATCATCTGCTTGACCGGCAGGCGCAGGACCAGCGTGTCGAGCGTGCTCTGGACGAACTCGACGTGCTTGATGCGCTCGGGCACCTCGGCGATCCCGTCGAGCTGTTCTTTGAGCTGGGCCACGTCGCGCGGCCACGTGGCGGGATCGACCGCCCATTGCGCGACCAGGCGGCCCATCTCGATGTAGTCGGCCACCTCGATGCGCGGGATCGGCTTGCGGGTCTGGGTGTGGACATCGAGCATCTTCATCTCCCTTGGGCTGTGGCTGCGGGTCGAGGCCGCCCGCCCGTGGGCGGCATCGGGGCCGGGAATATCGGCGGCGTGCAGCCTGGCGCCGTCGGCGAAGCGGTAGTGATCCTGGAGGAACCGGATCAGCGCCTCCATCGTCGCGGGCGCGGGGCCGCGGAAGACCGCAGCGCTCGCGGCATCCAGCTCGGCCGCGTCGCCTTGCGGGGTCTGGGCCAGTGCCGCGGCGAAGGTCTCGCCCATCAGCACCGAGCCGAGCGCACCGAGGCACCTGCCGTCGGCGTCGGCCTCGGCCTCGAGCATCAGGAAGAGCGTCAGCGGCGGATCGGCGGCGAGGCGCTGCGTCTCCTCCTCGCTGAGCCCTGCCCCCGCGAGCCAGGCACGCAGCACCTCGCCCCAGATGGTCTCGTCCTGCGCGAAACACCCATCGAACACCCGCGTATCGATACTCCGGGCCGCGTCGATCAGTGACGCCACGGACCGCACCCCACCACTTGTACAGGCACACAGATCGCGCAGGACGAGACTCTCGGCGGCGGCGGACGATCCCGCCCCACCCACGGCTCCGGTCGCAAACGGGCGCGCCACATGCGGTCCAAGGGCGCGCGCCCTCTGCGGCACCGAGGCGCCGATCTTGAAGAACCGCGCGAAATCCACCAGCCAATCCTCGGTCAGCGGCATGTCGTGCGGCCGTCCGGTGCTGGTGTGGCGGATGATGTTGCGCAGCCCCATCACCGGGACATTGTCGTTGAGCGAATAGATCTCGCGGACCATCCCGTGGCCGAGGCGCGCGACGCCGGCCATGAACTCGGGCGGGGTCGCGAGCATCGGCGCGTTCCACAACCGCTTGGGTGCCGCGCTCGCATAGCGGTTGCGCAGCCGCGGCATCAGCCAGTTGCCCAGCAGGTCGTGGCGCAGCACGGCGTGGTAGATGCGCCGGTTGATCCCGCTGGCCAGCGCAAAGGCGCGTGCGGGATCGGCCTGCTCGCCCAACCCTTGCGCGATGGCGTTGTGGGCCAGCGCCCACAGCGTCTGCATCTGCGCGATCAGCGCGTTCGAGTCGGAGAAGCTGTTGGGAACCAGCACCTCGGACTTGACCTCGACCGGCTCGGCGTCGAAATGCGGGCAGGCGACCCGCGGCAGATCGCGCGCGGCCCCCCAGGCGGGCGAGCTAGTCGTGGGCCGGGTGCGCCCGATGCGCAGCAGGTGCCGGGGCAAGCCGGGCTCCGCCGGAACCTGGTAGCAGAAGGCGTCGTGCCGCGGCCCGTCGCCATAGATGAGCCCCAGGTCGAGGCGCAGCTGCTCGCCGCCCGGCGCCGGGAGCCCCGGCATCCGCGCCCGGAAGTCGAGGTCGTGCACCGCGAATTGCGCGAGATACGTGGCTCCGGCGGGAATGTCGGAGCGCGCGCCCGGCCGGCGGGTGGCGCCGATCCGCGCCGCAATCCGCTCCAGGAGCGCCCGGCCGCCGGGGCCGGTCGGATCGGCGAGGCCGGCGAATTCGGTGGCGCTGGGGCCGAAGTGGGCGGCGGTGGCGGTTGTCATGAGTCGCAGCCTTTCTGTTGGCGTGCGACCGGTTAACCACGTCTTGCGTTACACGACCGTGACATAGTTCACAGACGTGCGTCCTTGCGGCGTCACTCCGCGCCTTCGCCGACGATTCGGCGCGGCTGGGCTCGGCCGTCCGATTCGCGGAAGAGGTGGGCGAAGGCGGGATCGAAGGCCACATCGATCGTCGCCCCGCGCCGCAATCCGGTCTGACCCGCAAGGTGCAGCGTCGCCTGCAGTCCGTCCGCCGCCCGGCAGAAGAGAAAGCTGTTGCCGCCGAGCTGTTCGACGCTGTGCACCTCGAAGGCATGGCCGCCGGCACCGCCGAGCGCGAGATGCTCGGGCCGGATGCCCAGCCGGGCCGCATCCCCCACCGCGAGCCCCTCGACTGCGACCGCGGCGCGGAAGCTCCGCCCGCTCGCATCCTTCAGATCGACGCCTTCGCCGTCCACGGCTGTCACGGTAACGGTGACGAAGTTCATCCGGGGACTGCCGATGAAGCCGGCGACGAAGCGATTGGCTGGCCGATTGTAGAGCTCGAGCGGCGTGCCGGCCTGCTCGATCCGGCCGTCGCGCAGCACCACGATCTGGTCGGCCATCGTCATCGCCTCGACCTGGTCGTGGGTGACGTAGATCATGGTGTTGCCGAGGCGCCGGTGCAGGTCGGCGATCTCGCCGCGCATAATCACGCGCAGCTCGGCGTCGAGGTTGCTGAGCGGCTCGTCGAACAGGAACACGCGGGGCTCGCGCACAACGGCCCGGCCGATGGCGACGCGCTGGCGCTGGCCGCCGGAGAGCTGCTTGGGGCGCCGATGGAGGTAGTCCTCGAGCTGGAGCATCCGTGCGGCCTCGGCGATCCGCGCGTCGATCTCGGCGCGCTTCATGCGGATGTTCTCGAGCCCGAAGGCAAGGTTCTGGCGCACGCTCATGTGCGGATAGAGCGCGTAGGTCTGGAACACCATCGCGAGGCCGCGTTCCGAGGCCCGCTGGTCGTTCACCCGCTCGCCGTCGATCAACAGCTCGCCGCCGGTGATCTCCTCGAGCCCCGCGATCATCCGCAGCAACGTGGACTTGCCGCAACCGGACGGGCCGACGAAGACGCAGAACGCACCGTCCTCCACGCTCAGATCGACGCCGTGGATCGCGCGCACGTCGCCGTAGTCCTTGACGAGGCCCCGAAGCTCGACCCGCGCCACCTACTTCACCCCCGACTGCGCGATGCCTTGCGTGATGTAGCGCTGGAGGAACAGGAACACGAGCGTGATCGGCAGCAGCGTCAGCACCGTCATCGCCAGCAGGCTCGACCAGGCGGTCTGCAACTCGCCCTGGAACGAGTTGAGCGCGAGCTGGAGCGTGAACTCCTCGGCGCGGTTCAGGACGATCAGCGGCCAGAGGAACTCGTTCCACCGCCACATCATCGAGAAGATCACCAGCACCGCGATGGCCGGCGCGCTCAGCGGCAGCACGATGCGCCAGTAGACCCGCCACTCGCTGGCGTGGTCCATGCGAGCGGCGTCCAGCAGGTCGTCTGGGATGGTCAGCATGTACTGCCTGAGCAGGAACACGCCGGTCGGCGTCGCGATCGCCGGCCAGATCACCCCCCAGGGCGAGTTGACGAGCCCGAGCTGGCTCACCACGAGGAAGATCGGCACGAGGTTGACCGTCGGCGGGATCATCAGCGTCGAGATGATCAGCAGGAACACCACCGTCCGGCCGTGGAAGCGGTATTTCGACAGCGCGAAGGCGGCCATCGAGTTGAAGAGCACCGTGAGGATCGTCGCGACGACGGTGATGAAGGTCGAGTTCCAGAAATACCGCAGAAAATCGAAGCGCGAGAACAGCTCGGTGTAGTTCTCGGTGGCCACCGCCACTTCGCGCAGCGGCACCCGGTCGGCGATGTTCACGTCGATCTGGGCCTCGGGCGCTTCGGGATCGACCATCTGCGCGACGAGCCCGATCCGGCGAACCTGGGCGAGCGCGCGCCCTTCGTACTCCCCGGCGGTCACGGTGTAGAGCGGCAGCGGCTCGTCGTAGCCCTCCACCGCCACCGTCCGGGTCGCGAGCGGCAGCAGCGTCGGCGGATACTCCTGCAACGCGGCTTCGGTCTTGAACGAGGAGGCCGCCAGCCACAGCACCGGGCCGAGCATCAGCAAGGTCCCCAGGATCAGGTAGCCCCAGGCGAGCCAGTCCGTCAGATCGAGGCGACCCCGGCCGCGGGTGCGGGTCAGGAACCCCGCCATCACGCTTCCGCCCGGCCGCGGGTCACGCGCAGCTGGATCAGCGTCAGCGCGAAGAGCACGCCCGCCATCAGGATCGAGGCCGCCGCCGCCAGCCCGAACAGCCGCGGCCGCGTCGCAAAGCCGGTGTCGTAGATGTATTGCAGCAGCATCGTCGTCGCCGATCCCGGCCCGCCGCCGGTCAGAACGTAGATCTCGTCGAAGGCCTGCACCGCGCGAATGAGGCTAAGTACGATCACCACGACCATCGTCGGCGCGAGAAGCGGCAGGGTGATGCGCGCGAAGACGCGGCCCTTCGAGGCGCCGTCCATCTCCGCGGCCTCGTAGACCTCGCCGGGGATCGCCTGGAGCCCCGCGAGCAGGATCAGCACGTAGAAGCCCATGTGGGCCCAGATCGAGACGAACACCACCCAGAAGAATGCCCAGTCCGCCTCGATCAGCCAGTTGACCGTCCCGAAGCCCGCGCCCTCGAGACCCGCGTTCAGGACGCCGTTGCGCTGGAGGATCCACTTCCAGATCAGCGCCACCACCACCGGGCTGAGCAGCACCGGATAAAAGAAGACGGCCCTGAAGAAGCCGCGCAGCGGCAGGTCCTTGTTCAGGATCAGCGCGGTCAGCAGCGCTGCGACGATCATGAACCCGACCTGGAGCAGCACGAACCAGCCGGTGTTGTGCACCGCCCGCCAGAACAGGTCGCGCTGACAGGTGTTCGGGTCGAGATAGCTCGCGCAATCGAGCAGCGAGGCGAAGTTGGCGGCACCGACCTGCGGGCGCTCCCACAGCAGGATCGCATCGCCCCCGGTCGTGGCGTAGACCGCGTTCAGGATCAGCGGCACGAAGGTGAAGAGCGAGAAGGCAGCGAGGTTCGGCGCGAGGAACACCCAGGCGATTCCCGGCACGCCGACGAGCCGCTGGAGCGCCCGCATCGGGCGCTCCGCAACATCGAAGGCGGCGGCGTAGAGCCGGCCGCCGAGGCGCGCCAGCGCCGTCACCGGCGCGCCTATTGCGCGGCGGCGACCGCTTCGGCCACGTCGGCGTCGAGCCGCTCCAGCGCCTCGTCGAGCGTGAGCTCGCCCACGATCGCCTGCGTCAGCCGGGCCGGCGTCGCGGTAAAGATCGCGCGGTTGTTCTTGTAGCCGATCAGCTGATAGGCGACGGGGCTGAAGTCCGGCACCGTCGCGGCAAAGGCGGTCAGCGCGGCCTTCACGTTTTCCTCTGCCTCGTAGTCGATGCCCGACTGCTGGAGCGTGGTGCTCGCCGGCAGGTTTAGCGTCCGCGCCAGCACCGCCTTCTGGACCTCGTCCTGCGCCATCCACTCCAGCACCTTGGCCACCGCCTCCGGGTGCTCGGTCAGCTGAAAGCCGACGATGCCCGCGCCGCCCGGAATGCCGGTGCAGGCCGCCGGCCCGCAGATCGGGCCGGTCGCCACCCAGTCGAAGGCGTCGCCGATGTCGTTGCCGAAGCGGGCGATCTGCCACGAGCCGGTATAGTAGAACACCAGATTGCCGTTGGTGAACTCCGCCGCCGCGTCCTGATAGGTGCCGCCGCCGACGCCGGCCCAGACGTCCTTGGCCATCGTGCCGTCCTCGTTCCAGCCGAGGAACAGCTCGGAGAAGTCGCGGAAGCCCTGGTCGACCAGGATCGGCTCGCCCTCGGCGTTGAAATACTGCGCGCCGTAGCTGATCGCCGGCGCGGCATAGCGGTGCCCGGTGCGGTCGATGGCCATCGCATAATCGACGCCCGTCGCCTCCTGCACCTGGCGCGAGGCCTCGGCCCAGTCCTCCCAGGTCGAGCCGGGGGGAGGCAGCTCGACGCCGGCCTGGTCGAACAGCGTCTTGTTCGCGAAGCCCCCGGTCGCGGTCAGCTGATCGGAGATGTTGTAGATCCCGTCGTCGCCCTCGCCGTTCACCCGCGTCCACGACAGGCTCTGCCCGTAGCGCTCGTCGATCGAGGCCGGGTCCTCCAGATAGGGCCTGAGGTCGAGCATGTATTGGGCGAGCCCGCCCATGTCGGTCACCCGCGCCATGTCCGGCCCCTCGCCGACCGCGAGCTGGACCGGCAGACCCTCGGTGATCGACTGGTAGGGAACGACGTCCACGGTGACCATGATGCCCTCGTTCTCGGCCTCGAACGCCTTCAGCTGCTCGGCCCAGGCGTCGCATTCGACGCCGTCCTGATAGCACGAGAAGCGCAGCTCCTGCGCCTGCGCCGCCCCTGCCAACGCGGCGAGGGCCGCGCCCGCAAGCACGAATTTCATCGGCATGTCATCCTCCCAGATGGTCCTCATAGCCCGCCCGGTTGCGCCGGATCGCCTTCTTTCGACAGTCGAAGATTTCCCCCCGCGGGTCCAGACCCTATCGCCGCACGCCTGCGCCCAGCGGCGTCGCCGGCACCCCCGCCGGCACCCGCCCCTGGACCTGCGGCAGCGAGCAGGTCGCGAGCTGCGGCAGGACCTTCGCCCCAAAGATCTCGCATTCGTCCAGATGCGGATAGCCCGAGAAGAT
>JBBQRM010000151.1:0-7046 GCA_038214855.1 Rhodobacterales bacterium
AGGCGATCGTCTCGCCAAAGACCCAGTCCGGGATCGCGGTGGCATTGGCGCGGTCGGCGTGGATCACGAAGGTGTCCGTCCCGGAGCCGCCGATCAGCACGTTGTCGCCCGCGAGGCCCGTCAGCAGGTCGTTGCCGGCGCCGCCCACGAGGTGGTCGTCGGAGGCGTTGCCGGTCAGCCGGTCGTCGCCGGCGTTGCCGATGATAAGGTTGCGGCCGGGGCCGCCGGCGATCGTGTCGTCGCCAGCGCCGCCGGCACGGCGCGTGAAGGCGAGAAAGACGTCGTCCTGCAGGTTCGCCACGTCGCTGTTGCGCCGGATCACGTCCGACAGCGTGGTGGTCCAGAGCTCCTGCAGCTCCGCGGCGCCGAAGCCCCTGCCCTCGCTCCAGAACCGGTCGCCGTCGCGCAGGCGGGTGAACTGGTCGATCATGACCCGCCCGAAGGTCTCGCCCATCATGCCGCCGCCGACCTCGTCCTCGGCGAGCCCGCCGACCCAGAGGTCGAGCCTGGAGATGTCGTTGTCGTAGGCGGCCCGCAGCCGCGCCACGACCGAAGCGTCGTCGGTGATCTGGGCGAAGTCGGTCCGGGGCGCGAGGCCGAGGGAAGCGCGCATGTCGTTGTAGCTCGGCAATCCGTGGTCGCGCCCGCGCTGGATGTTGAGCGCGGCGAGGTCGGTTCCGGGGCCGCCGCGGCCGAACAGGAGCGAGCGGACGTCCTCGACCATGAACGTGTCCATGTCCTGCGACCTGGTCGTGGACATGCCGCGCAGGATCGCCTCGATCCCGGTCTGCTCGACCACGCCGCGCCGCTGGAACGCGTCGCTGAGTGCTATGTCGCCGAGCGCGTGGGTCGTGCCGTTCTCGTTCGTCCGCTCGATCACCGGCGAGAGCAGCGTATGGCCCATCCGGTAGATCGCGGTGGAGAACTCGAGCGAGATCGCCGGGTTCACCGAAGGCCTGAAGCCCGCGTAGTCCGCGATCGCATCCTCGCCGAGCAGCCTCGGCAGATACTCCTTGTAGGTGATCGCCTGCATGATCGCCTCGACCCGCGCCCGCGCGCCCTCGAAGAGCTGCGCATTGCCGAGACCAGGGTCCAGGCGGGAGAGCTCGTCGACGATCCGGTTGTGCTCGCGGGCAAAGAGCGCGTGCATCGACAGGAGCGCGATGTTCTCGTCGGCACGGGTGTCGCCGGCGATCGGCCCGTTGCCGAAAACGCGGTCGTCCGAGGCGAAGGCGATCGTCCCGTCCTCCGTCAGCTTCAGCTTCGCCGTTCCCGGGACCCGAAGCGCGTCGAGCTTGGCCTGGCTGGAGCCGTAGATGTTCGAGCCGTCGATGAAGGCGGTGACGTCGTTGTCGAACTGCCGGGGATCGCTCCTGGACGTCCCCGTCCCCGGGATCGGATCGGACCGGGTGAAGCCGAGGCTCGAGCCGGCGGCGAAGACCGGATCGTCCGAAGGGACGTCGATTGCGGCGGTCCCCGCGGTCGGTCTGTTCGAGGTCTGGTCGATGTCGTGGTCCAGGAACTGGCCCCAGACCCAGGAGAGGCTGCTCACCCCCTCCGGGTTCGGCATGTCGATCGGTTGGCCGCGGGCGTCGACTTGGGTGAAGACCTGGTTCGAGATGTCGCGGGGATTCGGGCGGTCGGCCCCCGCGACGGTCGCCCCGCCGTCGGTGTAGCTGGCCGGTGCCAGACGGATCTGCGGTGCCCCTGCCGCCCCGCCCGTGCTGCCCCCGTCCACCGGGCGCGCCGCACCCGAAAAATTCACGGATGGATCAAATCCCATCGGCCCCCACCTTTACGCCCACAACCGGCTGAAACTGCCGGACCCCACCGACTCATCCAGAGCCTGCATCGACTCTGAGCCGAAACCGCGACGGGCTCAATCGGATCGCCGCGCCGTGCGCAGAAAATTAACGCTTCCTTCGCCCCGCGTTCCCAACGACACCGCCTGCCGCCGATGTTCCCTTGCGCCGGACGGAGGCGGCCCGTCCGGGCGGTTGCCTCCGCCACCCCTGCGGCCGCATACTCCGCCTGCGCAGGGAGATGCGGATGTCCAATACGAAAAAGCGGGATCGGGATGGCGGGCCCCTGCCCTTCGACGGCGCGATCAGCGCCTATGCCGAGGCCGGCGCCCCCGCCGAGGTGCGCCGCGCGGTCGCGGGCGCCGGCAAGGACGCGATCCTCGACCCGCGCTACCCCTACGACACGCGGCTCGACCGCAAGAGCTATGCCGAAGAAGACGCCGCCTGCCAGGCCGAGCTGATCAAGCTCCAGAGCTTCCTGCGCGAGAGCGGCGGCCGGCTCGTCGTGCTGTTCGAGGGCCGCGACGCCGCCGGCAAGGGCGGCGCGATCAAGGCCTTCACCCGGAATCTCAACCCCCGCCACGCCCGGATCGTGGCCCTGCCGGCGCCGTCCGACACCGAGGCCGGGCAATGGTACTTCCAGCGCTACATCGAGCATCTGCCGACCAGCGGCGAGATGGTGTTCTTCGACCGCTCCTGGTACAACCGCGCCGTCGTCGAGCAGGTGTTCGGCTTCGTCACCGTGCCCGAGCGCGAGCGCTTCTTCGCCCAGGTCCAGCCCTTCGAGGACATGCTGGTGCGCGACGGCATCCACCTGGTGAAGCTCTGGCTCGGCATCGGCCGGGCCGAGCAGCTGCGCCAGTTCCTCCAGCGCGAGCGCGACCCGCTCAAGCAGTGGAAGCTCAGCCGCATCGACGTCGAGGGCCTCGCCCGCTGGGACGACTACACCGCCGCGATCGGGGAGATGTTCGTGCGCACCCACCATGTCGGCGTGCCCTGGACCGTGATCTGGGGCGACGACAAGCGCCGCGCGCGGATCGCGGCGATGCGCGCGGTGCTCGCGGAGCTCGACTATCCCGGCAAGGCGGTCGAGCCGCCGGACCCGCGCATCACCGGCGGCCCGGATATCCTGCCGCTCGGCTGAACCCTTGCGCGGTCGGGCCTGCGTGACCATCTCGAAGCGCAGCGAAACGGAGGAGCGGCGATGCAGGCGACGGGGTATCTCGGAACGATGGACGGCCTGCCCGATCCCGAACTCGACCGTCAGTTCTACGCGGGCGTGCTCCCGCGCCGGCTGGTCGCCTGGCTGATCGACGTGACGCTGATCCTGCTCGTGGGCGTGCCGCTCGCGCTCGTCTTCGGCGTCGCGACGCTGGGGGTGGGCTTTGCGATCTTCCCGCTGGTGGTGGCCGGCACGGGCTTCGTCTACCGCACCTTCACCATCGCCGAGGGCTCGGCCACATGGGGGATGCGCGCGGTGGGCATCGAGCTGCGCCGCCACGACGGCAGCCGCCTCGATTTCGTCACAGCGCTCCTGCACACGACGCTCTACACCGTCGCGATGGGCATGGTCCTGGTGCAGATGGCCAGCGTCGTGGCGATGCTCGGCACCCGCTACGGCCAGGGCCTGCCCGACCTGATCCTGCGCACCACCGCGATCAACCCGCCCGCCGACTGAGGCCGGCCGCGCCCGTGCGTTCACCGCACCGGCAGAAAGATGTTGCCCGGCCGCGAGTGCTGTTGCTACCCTTGCTGCGCAAAAGCAGAACAGCCCTAAAACCGACCAGCCCCCGGGACCGCCCATGCGCCACAGCCTGCCACAGTCGTCGCAGTTCTACGTCACGGCCCCGCAGCCCTGCCCCTATCTGGCGGGAAGGGTCGAGCGCAAGCTGTTCACGGCGTTGCAGGGCGACGGCGCCGCGCTTTTGAACGACACGCTGTCGCACCAGGGGTTCCGGCGCTCGCAGAACGTGCTCTACCGGCCGTCCTGCTCCGGCTGCTCGGCCTGCCTGTCGGCGCGGATCGTCGTGCGCGACTTCCGCCCTTCGCGCGGCCAGCGCCGCGTGCTGGCCCGCAACGCCGGGATCGAGCGCGGCGCGAGCGCCCCCTGGGCCACCGAGGCGCAATACGCGCTCTTCCGCCGCTATCTCGACGCCCGCCACGCCTCGGGCGGCATGGCCGACATGGACATGCAGGAATTCGCGGCGATGGTCGAGGAGACGCCGGTGCGCAGCCGCGTCGTCGAGTACCACCGCCGGCGCCCCGGCGGGCACGGGCGCGATCTGGTCGCAGTCTGCCTCACCGACCTGCTGTCGGACGGGGTGTCGATGGTCTATTCCTTCTTCGAGCCCGATCTCGCCGCCGACAGCCTCGGCAGCTACATCATCCTCGACCATGTCCGGATCGCCCGCGAGGCGGCACTTCCTTACGTCTATCTCGGCTACTGGGTCCCCGGCAGCCCGAAGATGGACTACAAGGCCCGCTACCGGCCGATGGAGATCTTCAGCGACGGGCGCTGGAGCCTGCTGGAGCGCACCGATCTCGCGCGCGTCGCCCGCACCGGCTCCGAGCGCCCCGAGCGGCCCGGCCTCGGCGAAGCGGTCGCGGCGATCCATCTGCCGCCGACCAAGTAAGCGACCCGGCTCCGCCCGGCGGCTCGCTTGATCTTTGGCACCTCCCCGGCCATAGATCGTGCATCGAAGACGACGGGCCGGCATCAGATCGGCCCGCATCGATAAGAACGGTCCAAGGGAGCACAAGTCATGAAACGTCGTCACTTCTTCAAGGCCGCGGCCGCCGGCGCCGCGGCGTCCGGCCTCGCCGCGCCAGCGCTGGCGCAGGAGCGCACCACCTGGCGGATGGTCACCACCTGGCCACGCAATTTCCCCGGCCTCGGCGTCGGTGCGCAAAGGCTGGCGGACCGCATCACCGCGATGTCGGACGGGCGCCTGACCATCGAGGTCTATTCCGCCGGCGAGCTGGTGCCGCCGCTCGCCGCCTTCGACGCGGTGATCGAGGGCTCGGCCGAGATGAGCCACGGCGCGGCCTACTACTGGCAGAACAAGAGCCCGGCGACGCCGTTCTTCACCGGCGTGCCCTTCGGGATGAACAGCCGCGAGCTCGCCGCCTGGATCCGCTACATGGGCGGGCAGGAGCTGTGGGACGAGGTCTATGACCAGTTCGGCGTCAAGGGCTTTCTCAGCGGCGACACCGGCACCCAGGCCGGCGGCTGGTTCCGCGACGAGCTGACGAGCCTGTCCGACATCCAGGGGCTGAAGTTCCGCACCCCCGGCCTCGGCGGCCAGGTCTGGCAGAAGCTGGGGGCCACCGTCGTCAACATGGCCGGCGGCGAGATCTTCGCGGCGCTGCAGTCGGGCGCGCTCGACGCGGCGGAATTCGTCGGCCCCTACAACGACCTCGCCCTCGGCTTCTACCAGGTCTGCAAGAACTACTACCTGTCGAGCTTCGTCGAGCCGGGACTCGCCACCGAGCTCGCGGTGGACAAGGCCAAGCTGCTGGCGCTGCCGGTCGACCTTCAGGCGATCATCGAGATCGCCTGTCAGGCGGAATACGATCAGGTGGCCTCGGACTTCTACGCCAACGACCCTCTGGCACTCGCGACGCTTGTCAACGACCACGGGGTGATCCCGCGCCAGTTCCCCGACGACATTCTGGAAGCCGGCGCCAATGCCGCCAAGGAGATCCTCGAGGAGCTGCGCAACTCGGACGACGACCTGACCAAGCGGGTGACCGAGAGCTTCATCGCCTCGCTGGCGTTGCAGCGCACGCGCACGGAGCAGACGGACATGCCGTACCTGTCGGCGCGCGAGCGCTTTTTCCAGATATCCTGAACCCGAGCGGCCCGTGCTTCGCGCACGGGCCGCTTTCGAGGCGACCCAGCGGGAACCATCTCCCGTTCTCGGCGATTTGCGTTCCATCACCGAAATGGAGAGCAGCATGCCATCGACCCTTCCGAAGGCCCTTTTCCTGAGCGCGACTGCGCTTATCATCGCCCCCGTCGCCTGCGCCCAGATCGCGATGCCGGTCGCGCAAGGGTTGAAGAACGTTCCAGAATTCGAGCCGGCCTTCCCCGAGCAGACCCGCGCCCCGGCGATGGAATCCGGCGTCACGTTCGCGGTGGAGACGATCGCGGACGGGCTGGTGCATCCGTGGGGGATCGCGGTGCTGCCCGAGGGCGGCTATCTCGTCACCGAGCGCTCCGGTCAACTCCGGGTAATCTCCGCGGACGGCGAGGTCTCCGACCCGGTCGCCGGCGTGCCCGAGGTGCTGGCCGAGGAGCAGGGCGGCCTTCTCGACGTCGCGCTCGGCCCGGATTTCGCCGAGGACCGGATGGTCTACCTCACCTATTCCAAGCCGCTCGGCGACGGCATGTCCGCGACCGCCGCGGCCCGCGGCAAGCTGTCCGAGGACATGAGCGAGCTGACGGACGTCGAGGACATCTTCGTCCAGGAGCCGCCCTCGCCCTCGCCGATGCACTACGGCAGCCGCATCGTCTTTGACGGCGAGGGCCATGCCTTCGTCACCACCGGCGAGCATTTCACGATGGACCAGCGGGTCTATGCCCAGGACCTCGACAAGACCTACGGCAAGGTGGTGCGCCTGAACCTCGACGGCTCGGTACCCGACGACAACCCCTTCGTCGGCCAGGAGGGCGCGATCGACAGCATCTGGTCCTACGGCCACCGCAACATCCAGGGCGCGGCGATGCGTCCCTCCACGGGCGAGCTCTGGACAATCGAGCACGGGCCGCAGGGCGGCGACGAGCTGAACAAGCCCGAGGCCGGCGAGAACTACGGCTGGCCGGTGGTCAGCTACGGCGAGACCTACGGCGGCGAGCCGGTCGGCTCCGGCGAGCCGCGCCAGGAGGGGATGGTCGAGCCGCGCTACTACTGGGACCCGGTCATCGCGCCGGGCGGGATGCTGTTCTACGAGGGCGAGATGTTCCCCGACTGGCAGGGCGACGTGCTGACCGCCTCGCTGGTGCGTGGCCAGCTGGTCCGGCTCGAGCTCGACGGCGACACGGTGGTGGGCGAGGAACGCTTCTTCGACGAGGACAGCCCCGGCCGCATCCGCGACGTCGCCGAGGCCTCCGACGGCGCGCTGCTGATCGTCACCGACGAGGACAACGGCGCCCTCCTGCGCCTGACGCCGCAGGGCTGAGCCGCCCGCGCCCGTACGCCGTGGCCGCGCGCGGCCACGGCGTACGGGCGCGGGCGGCTCAGC
>JBBQRM010000152.1:0-6996 GCA_038214855.1 Rhodobacterales bacterium
TGCCGGGCGACATGTACCGCCTCTACCACGAGTACAAATGGGACGAATGGGAGCGGTTCATGCACACCGTGACCGACTGGGACCAGGATACCTACATCGACTGCCTGCCCTGAGGCGGGCGGGACACTCACAGGAGCACCAGACATGTGCGGAATCGCGGGCCTCATCTATCGCGGCAAGAGCTCTGACGTCGGCGCCGAGATGACGTCGATGCTGCAGGCGCTGAAGCACCGGGGGCCGGATTCGACCGGCTTCGCGGTCTACGGCGCGCCGAGCGAGGGCGACTACATCCTGCGCTTCAAGCTCGCCGAGAAGGAGGAGATCGACGCGGCGGGCTACCGGATCGGCGAGAGGCTCAAGGCGCGGCTCGACGAGATCGAGCGCCGGCTCGAGGAGCACGGCGTCGAGGTGAAGTCGCGCACGAAGGCGACCGAGTATGCCTATCGCTTCGTCATCCGCCACGAGGGCGACACCGAGGCGCTGGCGCGCTACGTCGAGGATGTCGAGGGGGTCGAGATCCTGAGCCTCGGCAATTCGCTGGAGCTGATCAAGGACCTCGGCGACGCGGCGACGGTCGCGGGGCAGTACGAGCTCAAGGGCTTCACCGGCACGCACGGGATCGGACACACGCGGATGGCGACGGAGTCCGATGTCGATATCCGCTCGGCGCATCCCTACTGGGCCTTCCCCTACAATGACGTGTCGGTGGTGCATAACGGCCAGATCACCAACTACTGGACGATGCGCCGGCAGATGGAGCGCAAGGGCCACCGCTTCACCTCGGATTGCGACAGCGAGCTGCTGGCGGTCTATACCGCGCACAACCTCGCGAACGGGGTGGAGCTCGAGGAGAGCCTGCGGCGGTCGATCAGCGAGATCGACGGGGTGTTCACCTATCTGGTCGCGACCCGCGACCAGCTCGGCATGGCCAAGGACACGATGGCGGCCAAGCCCCTGGTGCTCTACGAGAGCGACGACCTGATCGTCATGGCCTCCGAGGAGGTCGCGATCCGGGCGATCCTTCCCCAGGAAATCGACACCACCGATCCCTACGACGAGGAGGTCCGGGTATGGCAGGCGTAGAGTCGGACGTCAGCGAGCGCGCTCCCGACGACAAGGCGACGCGCGACGCGCGCAAGGTCCCGCCCGACGCGGAGCTGCGCGGCATGAGCCAGGAGGACCGGGTCAAGGCGCTCGGCATGGCCACCGACCAGCTGACCGGTCGGTCGATGTACATCGAGTTCCAGCCCGGCGAGGAGGAGCGCTTTACCTACCCGTGGGCGCCCGATCTCGACTTCAACAAGCGCACCGAGATCGACGCGGGCGAGCTGAGTACGACCGAGGTCAACCAGCGCATCCGCGCGCTGATGGCCGAGGGCTACGGCTCCATCGTCGTCCAGAACCCCCGCGGCAAGCATTCGATCGGGGTCGGCATCCTCAACCGGCTGAACCTGATCATCGAGGGCAGCCTGGGGTATTTCGGCGTCGGGCTGATCGATGGGCCGAACGTGCGGATCAGCGGTAGGGTCGGCTGGTCCTGCGCCGAGAACATGATGGCCGGAACGGTGGTGATCGAGAAGAACGCAGGGAGCACCTTCGGTGCGGCTTTGCGCGGCGGCGATCTGGTCTGCAAGGGCTCGGTCGGGTCGCGCACCGGCATCGACATGAAGGGCGGCACGATCATCGTCGGCGGCGAGACCGGGGCGCTGTCGGGGTTCATGATGCAGCGCGGACGCATGGTCGTCTGCGGCAACGCCGGCAAGAACCTCGGGGATTCGATGTACGACGGCACGATCTATGTCGGCGGCGAGATCAAGTCGCTGGGCGTCGACGCGGTAAAGGCCGAGCTGAGCGATCTCGACCGCAAGTGGCTGACGCGCAAGCTCACGCAGTACGGGCTCATGCCCGAGCGGGGGGTGGATCACTTCACCAAGGTGGTCGCAGGCAAGCAGCTGTGGAATTACGACAATCTCGAGCCTTCCGAGAAGAAGCTCATCCTGTGAGGAAGGACATGACCCATGGCTGACGGAGACATGCCGACGAAGATGAAGCCCGCGCGCGATACCTATCGGCTGGGCAATTCCTTCGTCTTTCCGCCGCACGTCATCGACGACATCCACATCAAGGCCGAGCTCGGCCGCTACCGGATGCGGGGGTTCTCGCTCTTCAAGAAGATCCCGCACTGGGACGATTTGACCTTCCTGCCCGGCACGCTGACGCGCTTCGTCATCGAGGGCTACCGCGAGAAGTGCGAGACCAAGACCGTCATCGGCCCGCGCGCCAAGCGGCCGCTCGATCTCGACATCCCGGTCTACATCACCGGCATGAGCTTCGGCGCGCTGAGCTATGAGGCCAAGACCGCGCTGGCGCGCGGCGCCACCATGGCCGGCAGCGCGACCTGCTCGGGCGAGGGCGGCATGATCCCCGACGAGCGGCGCTATTCGTCGAAGTGGTTCTACCAGTGCATCCAGTCGCGCTACGGCTTCAACCCGCACCATCTGGTGCTGGCCGACGGCTGCGAATTCTTCATCGGCCAGGGCTGCAAGGTGGGCCTGGGCGGGCATCTGATGGGCCAGAAGGTGACGGATCAGGTCGCCGAGATGCGCAGCCTGCCCGCCGGCATCGACCAGCGCTCGCCGGCGCGGCACCCCGACTGGCTGGGGCCGGACGATCTGGCGCTCAAGATCAACGAGATCCGGGAAGCCACCGACTGGCAGATCCCGATCCAGCTCAAGCTCGGTGCCGCCCGCGTCTACGACGACGTGCGCATGGCGGTGAAATGCGATCCCGACTCGATCTACATCGACGGGATGGAGGGCGGCACCGGCGCCGGTCCGCATCTGGCGACGGAAGAAACCGGCGTGCCCGGCATGGCCGCGATTCGGCAGGCGCGCCGCGCCATCGACGGCCTCGGCAAGCGCGGCGAGATCAGCCTGGTCTATGCAGGCGGCATCCGCAACGGAGCCGACGTGGCGAAGGCCATCGCATTGGGAGCCGACGCCATCGCCATCGGCCATTCGGCGATGATGGCGCTCAACTGCAACAAGGATATCCCGGAGGCGAACTTCCCCGAGGAGATGGGGGTGGAGGCCGGATACTGCTACCATTGCCATACGGGCCGCTGCCCGGTGGGCGTGGCGACGCAGGACCCTAAGCTGCGCGCCCGGCTCGACCCGGACGCGGCGGCGGAGCGGGTCTTCAACTTCCTGCACACGCTGACCATCGAGGCGCAGATGTTCGCGCGGGCCTGCGGCAAGACCGACATCCACAGCCTCGAGCCGGAAGATCTGGCGGCGCTGACGATGGAAGCCTCGGCCATCGCCGGGGTGCCGCTGGCCGGCACGAACTACACCGTCGGCGTCGAAGACTACCATCACCTCTGAGGGAGGCTCTCATGGCCGGAACACAATACCGCGGCTCCGAGATCACGGATGTCGACCAGTTCCTGAAGGATTCCAAGGGGCTGGAATCCGAGCGGGAGAAGGAGATCGGCCAGCACATCGGCTACCGTTACGACGTCAACCTTGTACCGGACTACGAGCGGCTGACACCCTATCTCTCGAGTTACATCGAGGTGATGGGCTGGGACGACCTCAACTGGCTCGAGGACATCCACATGGGCTACGAGGAGGGCAAACCCGCCGTCTTCGACCGCAACGTCAACGGCTGGGTGCGGGTGCCCGAGAGCATCGCCTTGCCCGACAGCCAGCAAGACCGCGACATGATCGCGCGCGAGCTGCTGCTGAAGTTCCAGATGTCGGACCGGCACCCGCTGGTGACGCTGCGCAAGGCCTATACGAAGTTCTGAGCCGCGGGCTGCGGACGGAAGAGGAGACGGATTGAAGACAGTGCGTCAGAGCCAGGGGACGGCAGCCGCCGATTCATCGCGCGGCGCGTTCCTGCGCTGGCAGTGCCGGGTCCGGCAGATCGCGATGCGGGACGACGCCGGAAGGCCCGACGATGCGATCATGCCCGAGGTGACGCTCGCGGGTGCGGCCGAGCCGATGGGCCGGATCGTCACCGTGCTCGCCCGTGCGCCGGGGCATTCGGTGACGTCGGAGCTGATGCACATGGTTCGCAAGACGCACGACCCGGCGCAGCGGCGGGAGCAGGCGCTGAGCTACCTCTGCGCGACCTACTACCAGGACGCGCGGCAGTTTTCCGACATCCTGACCGCGACCTTCCTGCCCGGCTCGGCGGGGGCAGTGCGCATCCGCAGGGCCGGGACCTGCACGCTGCGATTCGAGGCCTATGCCCAGCGGTTCGATCTCGCTTGCCGGGTCTGGCGATTGAGTCGGAAGAATCCTCTGTTCGAAGCGACCTGGTGGCACAACCAGCTGTTCAACCCGAACCTTCATCCCGACACAGAGGTGCTGGGGTTCGAGCCGGACTGGTCTGCCAGCACCGCCGATCCGATGCCCGGGCGTGGGCCATAGACGACCAACCGCGGCCGCGCGCCGCCAACAACAGGGACGACACCGATGAAGCACGCAACCACACTCCTGGCGAGTGGACTGCTCGCCGCCCTGCCCGTCGCAGCTCTCGCCGAAGACAGCAGCGATCCGATCGTCATCCCGATCCACAACTGGTCGAGCCAGATCGTCATGAGCCACGCCGTGGGCCAGATCTTCGAGGAGATGGGCGACAACGTTGAATACGTCTCGACCGACAGCCAGGCGGTCTACGAGGCGATCCGGCTCGGCGACGCCGCGCTCGAACTCGAGGTCTGGGAGGGCGCCTTCGGGGTCGCCTTCAACGAGGCGCTGGAGAAGGGCGGGATCGTCGATGCGGGCGCGCACGACGCGGTGACGCGCGAGGATTGGTGGTATCCCGCCTGGGTCAAGGAAGCCTGCCCCGGCCTGCCGGACTGGCAGGCGCTCAACGACTGCTCGGCCGTCTTCGCGACGCCGGAGACCGGGGAGCAGGGCCGGTTTCTCGGGGGTCCGGTCGACTGGCTGAAGCACGATGCCGAACGTGTCGAGGCGCTGGGGATGGATTTCACCGTGGTCAACGCCGGCTCCGCCGCGGCGCTCTGGGCCGAGGTGGCCGCCGCCGAGAAGACCGGGCGGCCGGTGGTGCTGTTCAACTGGACGCCGAACTTCGTCGAGGCGGTCTGGGAGGGCGAGTTCGTCGAGTTCCCCCCGTATTTCGAGGGCTGCAAGGACGATGCCGCGCTCGGGCTCAACCCGGATGCGACCTACGATTGCGGCAATCCCGCCGACGGCTATCTGAAGAAGGCCGCCTGGGAGGGGATGGAGGAGAAGTGGCCGGCCGCCTATTGCGTGCTCGAGCAGGTCTCCTTCACCAACCCCCAGATCGCCGAGATGGCCAAGCTCGTCGATGTGGACGAGATGGAGCCGGAGGAAGCCGCGGAAGCCTGGCTCGAGGACAACGAGGACACCTGGCAGCCCTGGGTCGAGGCCTGCCAGTAGAGCGCGCCACAGCGATCTTCGAGCAGGATGATCTGGCCGGAGCCGGGGATGCTCACGGGTGCTCAAGGTTGAGCAAATCGACAAGTGCTTGATTTGGAAAGCTTTTATTGATGTCATTAACCACATGGAAAGGATTACGGGCCGTTGCGGTCGGGTCGGACGCCGCCCTGGCGCCACTTAGGGGGACGCGCGTGTGGCGATGCGCTATTGTAGCGGCGAGGAAGGGAACGGGCAGATGGCCGATGCGGAGCCGGTGATCTCGTGCCGCAACGTCTGGAAGCTCTTCGGCGCCCAGCCGGAGCGCTATCTCGGTGCGATGGCGGAGCCGCCGAGCTTCGAGCGCATCCGTCGCGACGGCTACATCGCCGCGGTGCGCGACGTGTCGCTCGACATCACCCGCGGCGAGATGCTGGTGATCATGGGCTTGTCGGGCTCCGGCAAATCCACCCTCGTGCGGTGCCTGTCACGGCTCATCGACATCACCGGCGGCAGCGTCACCGTCGAGGGGCAGGACCTGATGGCGCTCGACGAGCGGGCGCTGATCGAGCTGCGCCGCAACAAGATGGGCATGGTGTTCCAGAGCTTCGGCCTGCTGCCGCATCGCAGCGTGCTCGACAACGTCGCCTTCCCGCTGGAGATGCGCGGCCAGGACCGCGCGACGCGCCGCGACCGCGCGCTCGAGGTGATCCGGCTCGTCGGGCTCGAAGGCCGCGAGGACTACTTCCCGCGCGAGCTGTCCGGCGGTCAGCAGCAGCGGGTGGGCATCGCCCGCTCGCTCGCCATCGAGCCCGATATCTGGTTTCTCGACGAGCCGTTCTCGGCACTCGACCCGCTGATCCGCCGCGAGATGCAGGACGAGTTCCTGCGGCTCCAGGGTTTGCTCGGCAAGACCATCGTCTTCATCACCCACGACTTTGACGAGGCGCTGCGGCTCGCCGACCGCATCGCCATCATGAAGGACGGGGCGGTGGAACAGATCGACACGCCCGACGCGATCGTCACCCGCCCGGCGACGGACTACGTCGCGAAGTTCACGCAAGGCGTCGACAAGTCCCGCGTCGTTCACGCCCGCGGCCTTGCCCGGCCGCTGAACGGAACCGTGCCCGAAGGCGCAGCGCTTCCGGGTGGAGCGACCATCCGCGAGCTGGCGCGGCAGCTCGTCAACGACACCCGCACGGTGGTGCCCGTCGCGGAAGGTGGCGGCAAGGTGATCGGTGCTCTGGACCGCAGCGAGGCCCTCGACCTCCTGTTCGGGACGCCGGCTTGAGTATAGCCGTCGCCGATCCGCCGCGGACCGTCCCGGCCGGGCGCACCGGCATCGCCGAGGCGCTGCTGGTCGCGGCACTCCTGCTCGCCGTAGGCAAGGGCGTGCTGCCGGAGGGGTTGGTCCGGCCGCCGGACTGGCTGGTCTGGCCATTCGCCGACTGGATCAACGCGCTCTTCGTGTTCCTCCGGGAAGACCTCGGCCTGATCCACGTGACCCGCGCCTTCGCGGGCGGGGTCGAGTGGCTGCTCGACGTCACCGCGAACCTTCTCTACGGCAAGTCGCGCTGGCCCCGGATCG
>JBBQRM010000153.1:0-6862 GCA_038214855.1 Rhodobacterales bacterium
GATGTTCTCGCGGATGGACGAGAACATTTGCCGCGCCAGCGTCCGCTGGTTCGGCCCCGCGACGAACAGCGTCAGGATCACCTCGTCGAGCGAGGTCGCGAAGGCAAAGACTGCGCCCGACACCACCCCCGGCAGCGCCAGCGGCAGCGTCACCTCGAGAAACGTCCGCGCCCGCGGCGCCCCGCAGCTCGCCGCCGCCCGCTCCAGCGCCGGGTCGATCCCCGCGAGCGACGCCGAGACCGTGACCACCACGAAGGGCACGGCGAGCACCGAATGCGCGACGATCACGCCGAGATAGCTGCTCGCGAGCCCCAGCCGCACGAACAGGATCTGCATCCCTACGCCGAGCACCACCGGCGGGACCACCATCGGCAGGATGAAGCCGGTGCGCAGCAGCCCCGCGAGCGGCACCCGGTCCCCCCGCAGCCCGAGCGCCGCCAGCGTGCCCAGCACCGTCGACAGGGCGGTCGCGCTGGCGCCGACGATCAGGCTGTTCGCGATCGCCCGGCTCCAGGTTTCGTCCGTTGCGAGCTCCTCGAACCAGCGCACGGAGAATCCGCGGATCGGATAGGCGAGAAAGATCGAGTCGGTGAAGGCGAGCGGCAGGATCGCGAGGATCGGCGCGATCAGGAAGAACACCACCGCCGCCCCAAACAGCCCGCGCAGCACGCTCACGCCGCGAACCCCGGCGGCGTGCGCGAGAACCGCGCATAGACCGCATAGAGCACCAGCGTCGCCGCCAGCAGGACGATCCCCAGCGCCGCCGCCATCCCCCAGTTCGCCGTGCCGGTGGCGTAGAAGGCGATGACCGACGAGATCATCTGATCCTCCGCCCCCCCGACCAGCGCCGGGGTGATGTAGTAGCCCAGCGCCACCATGAACACGAGCAGCGCCCCCGACGCGAGCCCCGGCAGTACCAGCGGCAGCAGCACGTGCCAAAAGGCGCTGAGCGGCCGCGCTCCCAGCGTCGCCGCCGCCGGCATCAGCGCCGGCGAGATGGTCAGCAGCACCGAGTAGATCGGCAGCACCATGAACGGCAGCAGCACATGCGTCATCGCGATCACCACGCCGGCGCGGTTGAAGATCAGCGGCAGCGGCCGGTCGATCAGCCCGACCGCCTCCAGCGCCTGGTTCACCAGCCCGCTGTTCTGGAGCAGCACCACCCAGGCCGCGGTGCGCACCAGGAGCGAGGTCCACAGCGGCAGCAGCACCGCGAGCAGCAGCATCGCCCTCAGCCGCCCCCCGGAAGCCGCGATCAGCATCGCAAAGGGCAGCCCGATCGCGGCGCAGAGCGCGGTGACGCTGGCCGCGATCACGAAGGTCCGGGTCATGATCACCCGGTTGGCCGAGGCTTGTGCCGCGACCGGCCCGATCTTTCCCTCCGCATCGCGCCCCAGATCGACCGCCGCCAGCAGGTTGCGGTCGGTATAGGGCGGCATCGCGCGGGCGAAGCCGCGCCAGACCGCGGCCTCCCCCCAGCCGGGGTCAATCGCCACGAGGTCCACCGGCACGGCCTCGTCGCGCCGAACCTCGCGATAGGTCCCGGTGATCAGCGAGCGGAACCCCGGCACCGCGCTGTTGAGCCTGCGCACCGCATCGCCGAGCAGGCTGCGGTCGTCGTTCTCGCGCAGATCGCTCGCCACGGCGGTCTGGATCGCCGGCGACGGCGGCACCGCCCCATCCCAGTCCGCGAGCGCCTCGGCGGTGGCGGGGAAGGCGCGGCTGACGGCGTCGTCGCTGATCGCGGTGGTCAGCATCGTCGCCAGCGGCCAGAAGAAGAACACGCCCAGAAACAGCACCAGCGGCGCAACCAGCCCCAGCGCCCCGAGCCCCCTCACGCGTCCACCAGCGCGCAATCCTCGGGCGCGAAGCAGGCGAAGCCCGGTGCACCCGCGGCCAGCGGCGCCTCGGCCCGCCCGCGCCGCCCGATCAGCGACAGGCCCTCGCCCTCGAGCCTCAGCCGGATGTGGTCACCCTGATAGACGGCATCGGCGACCGTCACCGGCATCGCGTTCGGCGCCTGCGCATCCTCGGTGACCGCGATCCGCTCGGGCCGCACGCAGACGAGCACCCCCTGCCGCGGCGCGAGCGCCCGCTCGGTCCGCGCGACCAGCACCCGGTCCCGCCCCACCGTCAGCCGCACGAGCCCGTCCTCGCAGGACGCCACCTCGGCCTCCAGCACGTTGGTCTCGCCGATGAACTCCGCCACGAAGCGCGTCTCGGGGCGGTCGTAGACCGCCTCCGGCGTGCCGATCTGGGCGATCCGCCCGGCGTTGAACACCGCGATCCGGTCCGACATCGTCAGCGCCTCGGACTGATCATGGGTGACGAAGACCACCGTCAGCCCCAGCGCCCGGTGCAGGTCGCGCAGCTCGAGCTGCATCTGCTCGCGCAACTGCTTGTCGAGCGCGCCGAGCGGCTCGTCCATCAGCACGACCTTCGGCTCGTAGACCATGGCGCGCGCCAGCGCCACGCGCTGCTGCTGGCCCCCCGACAGCTGCGCCGGCCGCCGGTCGCTCAGCGCCCCGAGCCGCACCATGTCGAGCGCGCGGCCGACCCGCGCGGCGATCTCGGCCCGCGCCACTCCGCGCATCCGCAGCGGAAACGCCACGTTCTGCGCCACGCTCATGTGCGGGAACAGCGCATAGCTCTGAAACACCACGCCGAGGTCGCGCCGGTAGGGCGCGACATCCTGGATCTCGCGCCCGTCGAGGCGGATGCGCCCGCGGGTGGGCGCGATGAACCCCGCGAGCATCATCAGGATCGTCGTCTTGCCCGACCCCGACGGCCCCAGCAGGCTCAGGAACTCGCCCCGCTCGATCGCGAGGTCGAGGTCCCGCACCACCGTCTGCGCGCCGAAGGCCTTGGAGATGCCCTCGAACCGGATGAACCCCTCGCCCATCGCGCCCGGACGCTGAACGCCCGCTACTGCGCCAGCCAGGCGTTGAAGCGCTGGGTCAAATCCTCGATGTTGTCGGTCCAGAACCCCGCGTCGAGCGCGATGGCGCCCTCGAGGTTCTCGGGCGCCGTCGGCAGCTCCGCCTGCAGGTCCCCGGACACCATCGCCGCCGCCGCCTTGTTCGGCAGGCCGTAGGCGACGAATTCCGGCAGCTTCGACTGGTTCTCGGGCGCGCTCGCGAAGGCGATGAACTCCATCGCGGCCTCGGCGTTCGGGCTGTCCTTGAGGATCACCCAGCTGTCGATCGCATAGATCGACCCGTCCCAGACCACCTTGAAGTCCGTGCCCTCGGTGCGGTTTATCCCCGAGATCCGGCCGTTGTAGGCGGTGGTCATCGCCACCTCGCCCGAGGCCAGCAGCTGCAGCGGCTGGGCGCCGGATTCCCACCAGACGATGTCGTCCTTCAGCTCGTCGAGCTTGGCGAAGGCCCGGTCCACCCCCTCGGGCGTGGCGAGCACCTCGTAGACCTCCGCCGGCGCCACGCCGTCGGCCATCAGCGCGAACTCCATCGAGTACTTCGGCCCGCGACGGAAGCCGCGCTTGCCCGGCCAGGTCTCGGTGTCCCAGAAATCCGCCCAGGACGTCGGCGCCGTCTCGATCACAGCCCCGTCGTAGCTCAGCCCCGTTGTCCAGACGATCGCGCCGACGCCGCAGTCGCTGACGGCGGCGTCGATGAACTTGTCGCGCCCGCCGAGCTTCTCCCAGTCGATCGGCTCGTACATCCCGTCGAAGCAGCCGAGCTCCAGCTCCTCGGCCTCGACCTGCACCACGTCCCAGTTGGGCTCGCCGGCCTGGGTCTTGGCGGCGATCACGCCGATACCGCCGTCCCAGCTCTCGTCGAGCAGCGGCTTACCCGTCTCCTCGGCGAAGGGCTCGAAGTAGATCTCGCGCTGCGCGTCCTGATAGGTGCCGCCCCAGGAGACCACCGTCAGATCGCGCGCCTGGGCTGCGCCGCACACGAGCACGGCCGCGCCCAGAGCGCAGGCCGTCCGCAAGGATGCCTCGAACATCGTCCTTCTCCTCCTGTCGGAATGTTTGCCCGACTGGAGCACGCTTTGCGGGGCGACACAACATCGCGTCGCGCGGCCGGCCGATGGGTCGCGGCAAGTGGTGAGCCCGACAGGGTTCGAACCTGTGACCCACTGATTAAAAGTCAGTTGCTCTACCAACTGAGCTACGGGCCCGACCACCGTCGGCTCATAGGGGCGGGGCCCCCTCCGGTCAAGGCGAATGGCGGCGCGGGCCGCGCTGGTCTATAGAGCCCGCATGAAGCACGATTCCCGCACAGGCTGGCCGTTTCGCAAGATGCACGGGCTCGGCAACGACTTCGTCGTGCTCGACGCCCGCGGCGGCGGCGATCCGGTCGACGCGGCCGCCGCCCGGCGGATCGGCGACCGGCACCGCGGCGTCGGCTTCGACCAGCTCGTGGTGATCGGTGACGCGACGGACGCCGACGCGGCGCTCACCTTCTGGAACCCCGACGGCTCGACCGCCGACGCCTGCGGCAACGGCACCCGCTGCGCCGCCCGCTTGCTGATGGACGAGGCCGGGATGGCCGCGCTCGACCTGCGCACCGGCCGCGGCATCCTGCGCGCCGAGGACGCGGGCGGCGGCCTCACCCGCGTCGACATGGGCGCGCCCCAGCTCGACTGGGACGCCGTGCCGCTCGCCCGGCCGATGCCGCTCGACCCGCTGCCGCTCGACGGCGCGCCTGCCGCGGTCGGCATGGGCAACCCGCATTGCGTCTTCGTCGTCCCCGATGCCGAGGCGGTGGATCTCCCCTCCCTCGGCCCGCGGATCGAGCACGATCCGCTCTTCCCCGAGCGCACCAACGTCGAGATCGTCCAGGTGCTCGACCGCGCCACCCTGCGCCTGCGGGTCTGGGAGCGCGGCGGCATGATCACCCAGGCCTGCGGCTCGGGCGCCTGCGCCGCGGCGGTCGTGACTGCGCTGCGCAGTCTCACCGGGCGCGCCGTCGAGGTGCGGCTCGACGGCGGCACCCTCCACATCGACTGGCGGGACGACGGCGTCTGGATGACCGGGCCGACCGCGCTCGCCTTCGAGGGCGTGCTGCCCCCCGGGATGCTGGCGCAAGCCCGGTGAGCGCGCCCATCGCTCCAATCGTCGCCACCTTCGGCTGCCGGCTCAACGCCTACGAGAGCGAGGCGATGCGCGGCCTCGCCGATGGCGCGGGCCTCCACGACGCACTCGTTGTCAATACCTGCGCCGTCACCGCGGAAGCGGTGCGCCAGGCCCGTCAGCAGATCCGCCGCCTGCGCCGCGACCACCCCGGCCGGCCGCTGGTCGTGACCGGCTGCGCCGCCCAGACCGACGCGGACGCCTTCGCCGCCATGCCCGAGGTCGATCGCGTGCTCGGCAACGCCGAGAAGCTTCGCCCCGCGACCTGGGCCGGCCTCGCCGCGCCGGACGCGCCCCGCGTCCAGGTCGGCGACGTGATGGCGGCGCAGCGCCCGGAGGCGCCGCTGATCGACGGGCTCGGCACCCGGGCCCGCGCCTATGTCCAGGTCCAGAACGGCTGCGACCACCGCTGCACCTTCTGCATCATCCCCTACGGCCGCGGCAACTCGCGGTCGGTGCCGCTCGCAACCGTGGTCGAGCAGGTCGCCCGCCTGCGCGACCGCGGTTTCAACGAAGTGGTGCTGACCGGCGTCGACATGACGAGCTGGGGCGGCGATCTCGAGGGCCGCGCACGGCTCGGCGATCTGGTGGCGGCGGTGCTGGCCGCCGTGCCGGACCTGCCGCGCCTGCGCATCAGCTCCATCGACAGCGTCGAGGCCGACTCGCGGCTGCTGGAGGCTCTCGCGACCGAGAAGCGGCTGATGCCGCATCTGCACCTGTCGCTGCAATCGGGGGACGACCTGATCCTCAAGCGCATGAAGCGCCGCCACAGCCGCGACGATGCGCGGGTCTTCTGCGAGACGGTGCGCGCGCTCCGCCCCGACGTGGTGTTCGGCGCCGATTTCATCGCGGGCTTCCCGACCGAGACCGAGGCTGCGTTCGACAGTACCGCGCGGCTGGTCGCGGACTGCGGCCTCACCTGGCTGCATGTCTTCCCCTTCAGCCCGCGGCAGGGCACTCCCGCCGCGCGGATGCCCCAGGTGCCGCCCCCGGTCGCGCGGGAGCGGGCGGCGCGGCTGCGCGCACTGGGGGCCGAGCGCGTGGCCGCGCATTTCGCCATGATGTACGGCCGACCGGCGCGGCTCCTGATGGAGCGCCCGGACATGGGCCGGACCGAGGATTTCGCCCCGGTCCGGCTCGACGGCGATCGCGCACCGGGAGAGATCGTCGAGGTCCGGATCACCGGCGCCGCGGACGGAACGTTGCGCGGCGAAGCGGTCTGAACCCGACCCCGCCGCGGCTGATACCGTTGCCGCTTGATCGGCTCCGATTTATGCTCCGCTCTCCTGTTTCGCCCGGCGGCAACGCCGGGCGGTGCTTTACGCCCTCCAGGTCGGGCGCCGCCCTCGTCTCGGATCACACGCGCCGAAGCCGATTACGGCAGCAAACAGGCGGAGCCTGGTCGAGCCGCGCCTCACATGGCCTGCTGGGTGTCCTGCGCAGTGCCCTCTATGGCGCCGCCGGTCGCCCGGACGTCGCGGCCGAAGCCCTCGAAGGTGTTGCATCCCGTCAGCGCGAGGGCCGCGCACAGCACGAGGGCGATCTTGAGCGGCATGGGCCAGTCTCCGAATGATGAGCGAAAAAGGCGCGCCCGGACGCATCCGGGCGAGGGATGCTAGTGCGACATCCGCTCCGGCGTCAACGGCCGCAAATCCTTTCCATGTGGTTAATGGGGATGCAAAAATCCTTCTAAAACAGTTGGTTATGACTTTGCTCAACCTTGAGCACAGGCGACGTTCCCGAGCTCCCGCAAGACCGCCCCCC
>JBBQRM010000154.1:0-6848 GCA_038214855.1 Rhodobacterales bacterium
AGCGAATGCGCCCGCCTGCGGGCTCTACGCGCGCCTCGGCCTGCGGGAGGCCGGCGCCTATCACTACCGCATCGCCCCAGAGGAGGAGACGCCATGAGCCTGCCCACCGCGCTCGACCTGCCGCCGGTCGACCCGCTGCCGCCCCAGACGCAGCGGTACTTCGATATCTGCACCGAGAAGCTCGGGATGGTGCCGAACGTGCTCCGGGCCTATGCGTTCGACGTGGCCAAGCTCGATGCGTTCGCGGGGCTCTACAACGATCTGATGCTGGGGCCCTCGGGGCTTTCGAAGCTCGAGCGGGAGATGATCGCGGTGGCGGTGTCGGCCGAGAACCGCTGCTTCTACTGCCTGGTGGCGCATGGGGCGGCGGTGAGGGCGCTGTCGGGGGACCCGGCGCTGGGCGAGGCGATCGCGATGAACTACCGCGCCGCCCGGCTGGAGCCGCGGGTCCGGGCGATGCTCGATTTCGCGGTGCTGATGACGCGGGCGAGTGCGACGATCGAGGAGAAGGACCGGGAGGGGCTGCGCGGGCACGGATTCAGCGACCGCGACATCTGGGACATCGCGGCGGTGGCGTCCTTCTTCAACATGTCGAACCGCATGGCGAGCGCCGTCGATATGCGGCCCAATCCGGAGTATCACGCGCAGGCGCGGTGAGGGGGCAAGAGGGGCCGGCTTGCGCAACACCGTGCGTTGCACCGTGCAACATCGCTGCGGCCATTGAAAACATTGGAGAAATTTCGGCGTTTTCACAGTCCGTTAGGATTTCAGGCCGGCCAGTCGTCGGGGCCGGTGCCGCGGAAATGCTCGGCCATGAAGTCGACGAAGGCGCGGAGCTTGGGCTGCGGATAGCGGCCGGGCGGGTAGAGCGCGTAGATGCCGAGCACGTCGGGCTGCCTGTCGGGCAGCACCTCGACGAGCCGGCCGCTCGCCAGCGCCTCGCCGAGCATGAAGCTCGGCGCGAGGGCGATCCCCAGGCCCGCCTCCGCCGCCCAGCCGAGCGCGTTGCCGTTGTTGGCGGTGAACCGGCCGCCGACGCGGACCTGCCGCTCCTCGCCCGAGCGGCTGCGCAGCCGCCAGAAATTGCCGGTGGCGAGGTTGGTGTAGTGCAGGAGCTGGTGCGCGTTCAGATCCTCGATCCGCGCGGGCCGGCCCTCGCGCTCGAGATAGGCGGGGGCCGCGACCAGCATCAGCCGCGTCTCGGCCAGCTTGCGCGCCATCAGCGCGCTGTCGGCCAGATGCCCGATGCGGATCGCCACGTCGAACCCCTCGCCCATCAGCTCGACATAGCGGTCGTCGAGCACGAGGTTCACGTCGACCTCGCGCCAGGCGCACAGAAACGCGGCCACGGCGCGCGAGACGTAGCGGATGCCGAAGCTGACCGGCGCGGAGACCCGCAGGTCGCCGCGCGGCACCGCCTGCATCGACGTCACCATGCTTTCGGCCTCGGCCGCGTCGCGCAGCACCCCGCGCGCACGGTCGTAGAAGGCGAGCCCCACCTCGGTCGCGGTGACCCTGCGGGTGGTGCGGTTCAGGAGCCGCACCGCCAGCCGCGCCTCGAGCGCCGAGACATGCTTGGAGACGGCGGATTTCGACAGTCCCAGCTTGCGTGCGGCATCGGTGAAGCCGCCGGTATCAACGACCTGCACGAACGCCTCCATCTCGGTCAGCCGGTCCATCCGCGCCCCTTCCCGACAGGGCGCCCATAAGAGCCCGGACCGCCGCGCCCCGGCAAGCGGCTTTGACCGGACGCGACGCCGGTGTATGCTCGCGCCAAGATCAATCCCGCGTAGAGTCGCGGGGCCTGAACGGGGGAAGACGATGCGACATCTGACGACGACACTGGCGGCTTTGTGCCTGCTGGGAGCGGCGGGTACGGCCGGGGCGCAGGAGGCCGAGACCAAGAATATCCTGGTCTTCGGCGACAGCCTGACCTGGGGCTGGACGCCAAGCGAGCCGGTTACCCCCAGCACGCGCCATTCCCCCGAGGAGCGCTGGACGAGCGCGATGGAAGAGGCGCTGGGCGAAGGCTACGACGTCGTGGTGGAAGGGCTGAACGGGCGTACGACCAACATCGACGACCCGAACGACGCGAAGCTGAACGGCGCGGACTACCTGCCGTCCGCGCTCGCGAGCCACGAGCCGCTCGACCTGGTGATCATCCTGCTCGGCACCAACGACACGAAGAGCTATCTCGACCGCACGCCGCTCGAGATCGGGCTCGGGGCGGGCGAGCTGATCAACATGGTGCACGAGGCGCCCGGCTGGGACTGGACGGAGTACGAGACGCCGCAGGTGCTGCTGATCAGCCCGCCGCCGCTTGGCGAGAGCATCGGGGCTGCGGCCGCCGAGGCCTTCGAGGGCGGGCGCGAGAAGAGCCTGGAGCTGCCGGCGATGTACGAGGCGGTGGCCGGCATGGCGGGCGAGCATTTCTTCGACGCGGGCTCGGTGATCGACACCGACGGCATCGACGGCATCCATCTTTCGGCCGAGGCGAACGCGACGCTGGGCGAGGCGGTGGCCGAGGAGGTGCGCGCGATCCTCGAGTAGCGCCTCAGCGCCGACCGGGGCAGCTCGCGAGCTGCCGGTCGTAGAGCACCGCCCAGGCCTGGACGTCGCGCGCGACCGGCGCCAGCCAGGTCTTGGCGCGGTAGCTGCCGCGCGCATAGCCGCTGTGCCCCTCGTGATACGCGAGGTACTGGTTGTAGGCGTCGCCCAGCGCCACGCCGTTCTTGCGGCTGTTCGAGTTCATGTACCAGCCGATGAAGTCGGACGAATCGGCGAAGTCGGCGCGGTCGGCGCGGCGCTTGCCGGTGGATTTCACATAGCCGTCCCAGGTGCCGTCGATCGCCTGGCTGTAGCCATAGGCGCTGGAGCGCGCGACCTTGCGGCTGAACGGGCCCCAGCCGACCTTCTTCGTCGGGCGGGCGTTGTGCACGAAGCTCGATTCGCGCGAGATGGTCGCGAGCTGGACCGCGACCGGCACGCCCCAGTTGCGTTCGGTCTGGGTCATCGCCTGGAACCAGTGCGGCCGCTCCTGCTTCATCCGGCAGGCATCGACCACCGTCGAGGGCGGCTTCTCGCCGCCGCCACCGCAGGACACCAGTAGGGACACGACCGCAAGGAGGGCTAAGCGCCGCATGCGTCACCTGTAATCGTCGAAGACTGCTCGCGTGTCTTTGCGCACGTCGGACCCGAGTATGCCCTAGTCTCGGCACGATGCAAGCGAAAGCTCAACCGGAGCCGCTGGTCTTCCAGACCGGATCGTCAGAAAAAGCGGGCGAGGATCGACAGCGGCAGTCCCCCGCGCCGGCGGGGGAAGCCTCCCCCCACGCCCCGCCTCCTGCGTTGATACAGGTTGAGATTGCGTGAATTCGCGAGATCTTCCCGAATGAAATCAACGTGGGCTTGCGTGTCGCACGGTGCGACACCGTCTGTCGCACACACGGCCGCCTCAGACGAAGAACGCCAGCACCAGCGGGATCGCCACCACCGAGAGCAGCGTCGAGACCACGACCAGCCCCGCCACCTCGTCGGCGCCGGCGCGGTACTTCGCCGCCAGCATGTAGGAAGTGACCGCCACCGGCGTCGAGACCTGGAGGACCAGCACCGCGAGCGGCAGCCGGGGCAACCCGAAGGCCAATCCCACCGCCAGCGGCACCGCGATGCACAGGGCGAGCTTGACCAGCGACAGCCACACCGCCCGCCCCAGCGCCCGCGGCTGGAGCCGCGAGATCGCCACGCCCAGCGTGATCAGCATCACCGGGATCGCTATCTGGCCCAGGAGGTCGAGCGTCGCCCCCGCCCAGTCCGGCACCGACCAGTCCATGACCAGGAACACCGAGCCCGCCAGCGTGCCGAGCACCAGCGGCTCGCGGAAGGCGGTCGCGGGCGAGCCGCCGCCGGCCACCACCCAGACGCCGAAGGTGAAGCTGAGGATCGCCATCACCGCGAAGATCACCACTGCGAAGTCGAACCCCGCCTGGCCGAAGGCAAAGAGCGCCACCGGCAGGCCGAGGTTGCCGGTGTTGCCGAAGGTGAGCGGCGCCCAGAAGGTGCGCATCTCGAGCCCCGCGACCCGCACGATGCCCCAGACCGCCCCGCCCACCGCCACATAGGCCGCGACCGTGGCGAGCACTGTGTCGCGCAGCACCGCAGGCTCGACGTCCGAGCGCACCAGCGCCATGAAGATCAGGCAGGGGATCGAGAGGGTCATCGCGAGGCGGGTGACGAACTCGACGTCGTAGTTCCACCCCGCCCGCACCCAGGCGTAGCCGACCGCGGCCAGCAGGAACACCGGCACCACGATCTGGACGACCTGGAGGAGGAGAGCCATGGCATGCGTCCGGGAGACGGCGCAGGGGGCGCACCGCCGGCCTGCCTCTCCCGCGATGTGGACACGATGTCAACCGCTCTGTATGATGCACTGCGACAGAAGGATAGCGGGTCTTGCGGGCATGTTGACGGCATCGGCGAAATTCACGGTGGGACAGGTGGTGCGCCATCGTATCCACCCGTTCCGCGGCGTGATCTTCGACGTCGATCCGACCTTCGCCAACACCGACGAATGGTGGGAATCGATTCCCGAGGACAGCCGCCCGCGCAAGGACCAGCCGTTCTACCACCTGCTCGCCGAGAACGAGACGTCGTATTACGTGGCCTATGTCTCGGAGCAGAACCTGGTGGGCGACGAGACCGGGGAGCCGGTGGACCACCCGGAGGTCGCCGAGATGTTCGGCCCGATGCTCGAGAGCGGGCGCTACGACACCGACGGCCATCTGCACTGACGCTCCGGGAGGGACGATGCCTGCGACTTTGAAGGACATGCTGGGATCGGCGAATGCCGTGGTGCCGCAGGTGTCGGCCGCGGAGGCGCGACGGCTGATCGAAGAGCGCAACGCCCTCGTGCTCGACGTGCGCGACCCTGCCGAGGTCGCGACCAGCGGCAAGATCCGGGGCGCGCTCAACGTGCCGCGGGGGATGCTGGAGTTCCGCGCCGATCCGGAGACCTCCTACCACGATGCGGCCTTCGCCAAGGACCGACCCGTCGTCATCTACTGCGGCTCCGGCGCGCGCGCGGCGCTCGGCGGCAAGGTTCTCAAGGACATGGGCTACGGCGAGGTCCACAACCTCGGCGCCTTCAAGGACTGGGCCGAGGGCGGCGGCGAGACCGAGCCGGCCTGACCCGCGTCCGGTAGCCGAGCGCGCAGCCGTCCCGGCGCGGGTCGCTCGCGCCGATCGGCATACCGCTCTCCGCGTCGGTGGCCGGGTTCGTTCGGCGCCGCGAGCCCATCCGCTCGCATCCGCCAGCATGTGCGCGAACCGGAGCGGCCGGGATAGCCGTCAGGCGACCGGCCGCGCCGCTCGCGTGCAGCGGCGATTGCGGCGCTTGCCAAAGCGCAGGCGCACCGCCATTCTGAGCCGATGGCATATACCAGCGAGATCGCGCCCTTTCAGCAGCCCGCCGATCGCGTCAGTTTCCACCGCAGCGAATTGTCGGTCATCCTCAGTCTTTACGGGCGGATGGTCGCGGCGGGGTTGTGGCGCGACTACGGCATCTCGATGCTGCGCGAGGTCGCGGTCTTCGCCGTCTTCCGCCACACCGCCGAGCACCCGCTCTACCGTATCGAAAAGCGCCCCCGGCTCGCCGGGCGCCAGGGGCTCTATGCGGTGATAGCGATGGACGGACGGGTGCTCAAACGCGGCTCCGATCTCGCGACCGTGCTGCGCGTGCTCGAGAAGAAGCTGATCCGGCCGATCTGATTCGAGCTGCCCTCGATCCGTTCCGTCGCTGGCTCCGGCGTGCGGGCTTTTCAACGAGGGCAGCGCCCGTCCGGCGGGCGGACAAGAGAGCGGGGCGCATGCCCCCATCCCTTCAACCGGGGCTGCGGTATGACCCGCGGTCACGCGACGCGGCGCGGTCCGCTCGCGAAGGGGCTGAGGCCGAGCCACGACTGCATCGCCTTCGCGATGGCCGGGTCGCCCTCGAGATTGATCCGGCGCGCGTCGATCTCCTTGCGAACCGTCGTCAGACCCATCCAGATCGTCGTCATGCAGTGCAGCGAGCCAGTCACCATCAGGTCGATCTCGAACCCGGGATCGGTGCTGCACAGGTCTACCGTCCCCGTCTCGACGACCAGCCACCAGTTCCGACGCGTCGGAGCGAGTTCCGGGTACAGGAACTGGATCGTGCAGCGGCCGGGCGGCAGCGGCGTCGGGTCGAGATGCCGCCGCATGTCCCACATCAGCAGCGACGGGTCGAGGTTGCGGAGCGAGAGCTGCGATTCCACCCAGGCCTGGCCCCAGAAGCCCATGCCGAGGATCACCGGGCGCAACTCCTCGCCCGCGGCGGTCAGACGGTACTCGGTGGCGCCGCCGTCCGAGGCGGTGCGCGACAGGACGCCGGCGAGCTCCAGTTGCTTCAGGCGCTTGGAGAGCAGCGTCGGCGACATGCGCGGAACGCCCCGGCGCAGGTCGTTGAAGCGGGTGGTGCCGCAGAGCAGCTCGCGCAGCACCAGCGGAGTCCAGCGTGTGCACAGGACCTCGGAGGCCATCGCTACCGGACAGAATTGCCCGTAGCCGTCTCCTTCGCCCATCTGCGTCATGGCGCCCCCGGCGCACGAGCATAGTCCGATCGTCGGCCATGCGATAGGGCCAAGTACAGTTCGTGAACTCGACGTGGGCCGCGCTTGCGCCGATCCTCACTGCACCGATGCAGGTAATCCGAAAGGACGAGCACCATGGATACGGCAGTCGACATGCAGGAACAGATGGAGCGCCCGGCGGAGACGGCGCGCCGCCTCGCCCCCGCGCTCGCCGGGCGCGCGGCCGAGATCGACGCGACCGAC
>JBBQRM010000155.1:0-6835 GCA_038214855.1 Rhodobacterales bacterium
ACGCCCTGCGGCACCTCGGGCGCACCGACACCGGCCGAGACCGCGAAGCCCTCGGTGGCGGGGGCTTCCGCCTCGGGATCGGGGGGCGTGTTGCCGACCACGACCGCCGCACGTCCCGGCATCAGCGCCGCGAGATCGGTAAACACGTCGAGCGGCACGCCGGCGAGCGCCGCATCGAGCCAGCCCTGGCCGTCGTAGCCCTCGGGCATCAGCCAGGTCCGCCCTCCGTGCGAGCGCACCTCGCCGACGAAGACCAGGATCAGCCGGTCGGCGCCGGTGACACGCGCCGCCGTCTCGCTCAGGGCCTCCGCCATCTCCGCGCGCGAAGCCCCGGAGACCTCCGCCAGTTCGTAGCCGCGGGCCTCGAACACCTCGCCGAGCAGCTCCATCGCAGGGTCGAGGTCGCGGCCGCCGTTGTCGACGATCAGCGCGAGGTCCTGCGCCGCGGCGGCACCGGCGAGGCTCCAGCCGAGCGCCAGCACCGCGGCGCCGCGCAGGAGACGGCCGCGCGTCCCGGTCGGGTTGATCCTGTTCGCCATGGTCACGTCCTCTCGATGCTAGGGAAAATCGCCGCCGTGGAGCGGCCGCTGCACAACCGGCAGTTTAGCCGGAAGTTGCCGCACAGCGTTCACGAGAACGTGCGCGCGTCTTCGATGACGATGCCGTCGCGCGGCAGCGCGCCCGGCGGCACGATCTCCACCGTGCCACGCAGCTTGAAGAGCTCCCGCACCCGCGCGACGAGCGCCTCGGCTTCGGGAGCGGACCCCGGTTCGGCCTCGGCGCGCACCGCCAGCGCGTCCTGCTCCGCCGCGCGGGTGACGACGAGGCGGGCACGCGCGACGCCCGGCGAGGCTGCGACCAGCGCCGCCACCTGCTCGGGCCGCACGAAGAGGCCGCGGACCTTGGTGCTCTGGTCGGCGCGGCCCATCCAGCCCCGGATGCGCATGTTGGTCCGCCCACAGGGCGAGGCGCCCGGCAGCACAGCCGACAGGTCCCCCGTCGCGAAGCGGATCAGCGGATAGTCCGGGTTGAGCGTGGTCACCACCACCTCGCCCACCTCGCCCTCCGGCACGGGATCGCCGGTGCCCGGCGTCACGATCTCGACGATCACGCCTTCGTCCACCACCATCCCCTCCAGCGCCTCGGTCTCGTAAGCGATCAGTCCCAGGTCGGCGGTCGCATAGCACTGCCGGCAGTCGATGCCCCGCGCGGCATATTTCGTGCGCAGGCTCGGGAAGAGCGCCCCGCCCGACACCGCCGCCCGCGTGAAGCCAAGCGCCACCCCCTGCGCCTCGGCCGCATCGAGGACGACCTTGAGATAATCCGGCGTGCCGGCATAGACCGTCGCGCCCAGCGCCGCGGCGGCCTCCACCTGCGCCTCGGTCTGGCCGGTGCCCGCGGGCAGCACCCGCGCGCCCACGGCGAAGGCGCCGGAGTCGAACATGTGCCCCGCCGGCGTCAGGTGATAGGCAAAGCAGTTCTGCACCACATCGCTCGTCCCGATGCCGCAGGCGTGCAGGAACCGCCCCAGCCGCCACCAGTCCGGCCCCCGCCCGCCCGGCTCGAAGATCGGCCCCGGCGAACGGAACACGTAGCCTGTCCAGTCCTCGGGCAGCGCCGCGAATCCGCCGAAGGGCGGGTCCGCCCGCTGCGCCTCGATCAGCGCCGCCTTGCGCAGCACCGGAAGGTGCGCAAGCGCCGCCCTCCCGTCGATCGCCGCTGGCTCCACCGCCCCCAGATGCGCGGCCATCCCCGGCGCGTGCGCCAGGGCATGCGCCACCTGCCGCGACAGCGCGGCGCCCAGATCGGCCGCCCGCGCCTCCGCGCTCCGCGTCTCGAGCGCGTCCCAGAAGCTCACGACAGCCACCGCTTGCGCCGCCGGTACGACCGCACCTCGCGAAAGGACCTGCGGCCCTTGTCGGACATGCCGAGGTAGAACTCCTTCACGTCCGGGTTCTCGCGCAGCGCCGCGGCCTTTCCGTCCATCACCACCCGCCCCGATTCCAGGATATAGCCGTCATGCGCGAACCGGAGCGCCACGTTGGTGTTCTGTTCCGCCAGCAGGAAGCTCACCCCCTCGCGCTCGTTCAGATCCCGCACGATCTCGAAGATCTCCTCCACCAGCTGCGGCGCCAGCCCCATCGACGGCTCGTCGAGCAGCACCGTCTCGGGCCGGCTCATCAGCGCGCGTCCGATCGCGCACATCTGCTGCTCGCCCCCCGAGGCGTAGCCCGCGAGGCTGCGCCGGCGCTCCTTCAGCCGCGGGAAATAGCCGTAGACCTTGTCGAGGTCCGCCGCGACCGCCGCCTTGCCGTCGCGCCGCGTATAGGCGCCGGTCAGCAGGTTCTCCTCCACGCTCAGATGCTCGAAGCAGTGCCGCCCCTCCATCACCTGGATCACCCCGCGCCGGACCAGACTCGCGGGGTCGAGCCCGCCCACGCGCTCGCCGCGATAGAGCACCTGCCCCTTGGTGATCTCGCCCCGCTCGGAGGCGAGCAGGTTCGAGATCGCCTTCAGCGTCGTGGTCTTGCCCGCGCCGTTGCCGCCGAGCAGCGCCGTGATCCCCCCCTTCGGCACCTTCAGGCTCACGCCCTTCAGCACCAGGATCACATGGTTGTAGATCACCTCGATGTTGCTCACCTCGAGCAGCGTCTCGGCCTCGGCGGCCGCTTCCGACCCCTCGCGGCCGGGAGCGGCCTCGGTCACGACGCCGGACAGTCGCGTTCCTCCACCCCGCTCTCGGCGCGGAAGGCGGCGGCATCCTCGGCGACCAGCGGGGCCACCACCTCCTCGTCGGCGTTCATGAACTCCGTCAGCTGGACCCATTCCTTGGCCTCGGCATCCCATTGCTGGATCAGCCCCACGCCCGGCCCGCGATGGTTCTCGCAGGAGATCTCGAGCGCCGGGCCGAAGCCGGTCATCCCCAGTTCCTCCAGCCGGGCGTCGTCGATCTTGAGGTTCTCCATCCCGTCGCGCATCATCGCCGGCGTGATGTCGGCGGTGCCGTGGATGCCTTGCGCCGTGCGCGCCGCCTCCGCCGCCAGCATCGCCGCATAGATGCCGCGGTTGTACTGCACGGTTCCCACCGACGACCCGTCGCCCGCGCCGTTGCCCGCATCGAGCACGTACTGCGTCAGGTCCGCGTAGAACGGATAATCCGTCCCCACCCCGGTGAAGTTGATCGCCTTGTAGCCGTCCGCGCCCATCCCCGCCGGCAGCACGTCGGGCTCGGCGCCGGACCACCAGACGCCGATGAAGTTCTCCATCGGGAACCCCATGTTGGCGGCCTCCGAGATCGCCACCTGGTTCATCACCCCCCAGCCCCACATCAGCACGTAATCGGGGCGCTCGCGCCGGATCTGCAGCCACTGGCTCTTCTGCTCCTGCCCCGGCGGGTCGATGGCGATCAGAGACAGCGTGAAGCCGTGCTTCTCGGCGAGCTTCTCCAGCGTGCGGATCGGCTCCTTGCCGAAGGCCGAGTTGTGATAGACCAGCGCGATGGTCTTGCCGGACAGATCGCCGCCGTTCTCGTCGAGCAGATACTTGACCATGATCGAGGCCGCGTCCCAGTAGGTGCCGGGATAGTTGAACACCCACTCGAAGCTCCTGCCGTCCGCCGCCGAGGTGCGCCCGTAGCCCATCGTGTGCAGCGGCAGCTTGTCCTCGGTCATCCGCGGGATCAGCTGATAGGTGATCCCCGTCGACAGCGGCTGGAGCACCAGCGGGTTCTCGCCGCGCAATTGCTCGTAGCATTCCACGCCCCGCGTGGTGTCGTAGGCGGTCTCGCATTCCGGCGTGCGCGTCATCGCCCCGCCGATGCCGCCGTCGCGCTCGTTCAGGAGCTTGAAATAGTCGGCATAGCCGTCCGCGAAGGGAATGCCGCTCGCGGCATAGGGCCCGGTGCGATAGCTCAGGCTCGGGAAGTTCAGCTCGGCCAGCGCCGGCCCCGCGGCGAGGACAGCGGCCAGCGCCAGCCCTCCCAGATGCGTCAGTCTCATGTCGTTACTCCCTTGGGTTATGCCCCTTCGCGGGGCTTTTCGCTTCCGGTCTCAATGCGGGAACGGCCACAGCCGCAGCTTCTCCTTGGTGATGCGCCACAGCTGCGCCAGCCCGTGCGGCTCGACGATCAGGAACCCCATGATCAGGAGCCCCACCAGCATGAACTCTACATGCGCCGCGAGATCGGTCGGCCAGCCGAGCCGGCCCACCATCGCATTCTTCAGGAACACCGGCATCAGCACCATGAACGCGGCTCCCAGAAAGCTCCCCAGGATCGACCCCAGCCCGCCGATGATGATCATGAACAGCACCAGGAACGATACCCTTATGCCGAACGCGTCCGTCACCTCGATCGCGCCGAAATAGACGGTAAAATACAGCGCGCCGGCGATCCCGATGAAGAAGGACGACACCGCGAAGGCCGACAGCTTCGCCCTGAGAGGATCGACCCCGATGATCTCGGCCGCCACGTCCATGTCGCGGATCGCCATCCAGCTCCGCCCGATCCGCCCGCGCGTCAGGTTGCGCGCCACCCAGGCCAGCACCAGCACGAAAGTAAGGCAGAATAGGTACTTCGCCACCGATCCCGCCGAGGCGCCGGTCACCTCCCACCCCAGCACGCTGCGCACCGGCGCGTTGATCTGCCCCGTCGCCGAATGGTTGAAGAACCATGGCACCTTGTTGAACAGCCAGATCAGGAAGAACTGCGCCGCCAGCGTCGCCACCGCCAGGTAGAACCCCTTGATCCTCAGGCTCGGCAGCCCGAAGGCCACGCCCACGGCGGCGGTGATCGCCCCCGCCCCCAGCACCGCGAAGATAACGTTCAGCTCCGGGAATGCCGTCATCAGCTTGAAAGAGGCGAAGGCCCCCACCGCCATGAACCCGCCGGTCCCGAGCGACACCTGCCCGCAATACCCAGTCAGGATGTTGAGCCCCAGTGCCGCGATCGCCCAGATCAGGAACGGCAGCAGGATCGCGTTCGACCAATAGGGATCGATGACCAGCGGCACCACCAGGAACGCGACCGCCAGCAGCCCGAAATAGGCCCATCGGTCGAAGGCGATGGGAAACGTCTGGTTGTCGGCCGCATAGCTCGTCTTGAAGTCGCCCGCCTCGCGATAGATCATGCGCCGTCCTCCCAGCTTGCAGCCTCGCCGGGGAAGTCGACCCCCTGGGGTGCTACGAGACAGAACCGGTGCCCAGTCGGCGCCTCCATCACGATCCAGCCCTTGATCCGCGCCACCTCGCGGGCCCCGAGCGCCGTCAGCCGCGCCGCCTCCGCCTCACGGTCGTCGGTCTCGAAGTCCAGATGCACCCGCGGCGCATGGTCCACCGCCTGCAACAGCACCCGCGGATACCCGCGGTCGATCACCGCGTATCTGCCGTCCGCGTCGATCTCGCCCGCCTGCCCGAGCACGCCCGACCAGAAGGCCAGCGCCTCGGTCAGATCCGCGGTCTGGCAATCGATCACCACGACGCCCATCCGGCTTCGATGCGCCATCTCAACCCCCCGCTCCCATCGGACCTGCGCGCCCTGGGCTTTCATACAAGCATGCTAACCTGGAGAGCAGTCGGCACGCGCGAACGCGCGCGTGCCGAACAAAAAGACTCGCGCGCATCCGCGCGCTCCAAACGGCGGCAAAGGCCGCCCGACCCCGCGAAACATCCTAAGAAAAAGTAAATCCGGCGCGAAAATCCCAATGAAATCAATCCCACTTGTTCGCTTTCACTGTGAAAGGCTGCAAAACCCATCTCAGACCCTTTCGATGATCTTCTCGCCAAACAATCCCTGCGGCCGCACCATCAGGAACGCCAGCGCCAGCACATAGGCAAACCAGTTCTCCGTCGCCCCGCCGATCATCGGCCCGATGGTGAACTCGAACAGCTTCTCCCCGACCCCGATGATCAGCCCGCCGACGATCGCTCCCGGGAGCGAGGTGAACCCGCCGAGGATCAGCACCGGCAGCGCCTTGAGCGCGATCAGGCTGAGCGAGAACTGCACCCCCGACTTCGCCCCCCACATGACCCCGGCCACCAGCGCCACGATCCCCGCGATCGACCAGGTGATGACCCAGATCGTCCTGAGCGAGATCCCCACCGAAAGTGCGGCCTGATGATCGTCCGCCACCGCCCGCAGCGCCCGCCCGGTGCGGGTGTATTGCGAGAAGGCCATCAGCGCGGCAACCAGCAGCCCCGCGACCAATGTCGCCACCACGTCGAGCCGGTCGACATACATCCCCCAATAGCCCGAATCCACCGCGGCCCAGCCCTTGGTCACTTCCTCCCACCACAGGCTGCCGCCCGAGGGCAGGCCGATCTCCACCGCCTTGATGTCGGCCCCCCACATCAGATCGCCGAGCCCTTCGAGGAAATACGCGAGCCCGATGGTCGCCATGAACAGGATGATCGGCTCCTGATTGACCAGATGCCGCAGCAACAGCCGCTCCACCGCCACCGCCAGCCCGATCATCACCGCCACCGTCAGCCCGATCGCCACCAGCGATGGCAGCGTCCAGCCGAAATGCGTGACCTCAGCCCCGGTCACCGCCCGGATCAGATGCGCGAACGGCACCTGCCCCTGCTGCAGCCCCACCAGCGTCAGCGCCGCGAACAGTGCCAGCACCCCCTGCGCGTAGTTGAAGATGCCGCTCGCCTTGAAGATCAGCACGAACCCCAGTGCGACCAGCGAATAGAGCACGCCGACCATGATCCCGTTCAGCACCACCTCGATCAGGTTCAGCACCGCTATCGGCATGACCGCCCCCTCACTCGTGGCTCACGCCGAGATAGGCGTCGATCACCTCCGGCATCGCGCGCACCTCATCGGGCGTCCCGT
>JBBQRM010000156.1:0-6815 GCA_038214855.1 Rhodobacterales bacterium
GGATCGCCCGCCACGAGCCGGAGATCTTCGCGCGTCTCGACATGGTGCTCCTGCCCAAGGACTACCTGCGCCTGCGCCTGACCGGCCAGCACGTGTCCGACATGTCCGATGCTTCCGGCACGCTGTGGCTCGATGTGGGCGCGCGCGACTGGTCCGACGACCTCCTGGCGATGGGCGGCCTCACCCGCGCGCAGATGCCGCGGCTCGTCGAGGGCAGTGCCGTCTCGGGCGAGCTCGCGCCGGCGCTCCGCCGCCGGTGGGGCATCGAGGCACCCGTGCCGGTGGCGGGCGGTGCCGGCGACAACGCCGCTGCGGCCTGCGGCACCGGCGTGGTACGGCCGGGCAGCGCCTTTCTCTCGCTCGGCACCTCGGGCGTGCTCTTCGTCTCGACCGCGGACTTCGCGCCCAACACCGAAGGCGCCGTCCACGCCTTCTGCCACGCGATCCCCGCGACCTGGCACCAGATGGGGGTGATCCTGTCGGCCTCCGACAGCCTGGAATGGCTGGCGCGCATCGCCGGACGACCGGCCGCCGAGCTCGCGGCGGCGGTGCCAAGGGTCGCCGCGCCCTCGGAGATCACCTTCCTGCCCTATCTCTCGGGCGAACGCACCCCGCACAACGACGCCTCCGCCCGCGGCGCCTTCATCGGGCTGGCGCAGGCGCACGGGCTCCCCGAGCTCACGCAGGCGGTGCTCGAAGGCGTGGCCTTCGCCTTCGCCGATGCCCGGGCGGCGCTGGCCGCGGCCGGCAGCGACTTCGACGCGGCGCTGGCGATCGGCGGCGGCGCGCGCTCCGAGACCTGGCTCGGCATCCTCGCAAACGTGCTCGACCGGCCGTTGCAGGTGCCTCAGGGCAGCGAGGTCGGCGCGGCGCTGGGCGCGGCCTGCCTCGCGCTCTGCGCCGCCGAAGGCGCGCGCCCGGAGGAGGTCTGCACCGCGCCGCCGATCCTGCGCACCGTCGAGCCCGACCCGGCGCTGGCGGCGCGCTACCGTGAGGCGCAGGCCCGCTACCGCGACCTCTATCCGGCGGTCGCCCGGACCCGCTGATCAGCCCCTCGGAACGCCCCGCCGATAGGCCAGCAGTTCGCTGCGCACGTCGCTGCGCGTCAGTCCGACGTCGCGCAGCATCCGGTCGTCGAACGCCTCGAGCGCCACCATCTGACGGTGGCGCGCATCCGCCGCGAGAACCCGGTCGATCAGGCGCCGGAAGTTCAGGCGGGGCCAGAAGGTCGGCGCGGCAGGCAGGGCGAGAGGACGAACATGCATGGCAGCCTCCATCACTATCGTTGACGCAGCACTGTCTAAGCATCAACGCCTGTGATATTATCCTGCCCAGTAGCATTCCCATAACGACTGTTTGTGCCCCTCACCATCAAGGACCGTGATGATCCGCAACCTCGACCTGACCGCGCTCCGCGCTTTCGTGGCCCTCGCCGACACCGGCGGGGTGACGCGGGCCGCCGGGCGGCTGAACCTGACGCAATCGGCGGTGTCGATGCAGCTCAAGCGGCTCGAGGAGGCGCTGGGCCAGCCGCTGCTAGACCGGACGGGGCGCAAGATCGAGTTGACGGCGCAGGGCGAGCAGCTGCTGGGCTACGGCCGGCGCATCCTCGCGCTCAACGACGAGGCCTGGGGGCGGCTCACGCATCCGGCCTTCGTAGGCGAGATCGACTTCGGCGTGCCGAACGACATCATCTACCCATACGTGCCGCGCGTGCTTCAGGGCTTCGCCGCGGAATACCCGCGGGTAAAGGTTCAGCTGCATTCCCTCAATACCGTCGTGCTCAAGGAAAAACTCGCACGCGGCGAGATGGACCTGATCCTGACCACCGAGGCGACTTTGGAGCCGGGCGGCGAGACGCTGGCCTGCGAGCCGCTGGTCTGGGCCGGTGCGCCGGGGGGGCAGGCGTGGCGGTCGCAGCCGCTGCGCTTCGCCTCGTGCAGCCAGTGCTACTTCAAGCGCACGGTGCTCGACGCGCTGGAGAACGCCGGCATCGCCTGGGAACTTGCGGTCGACTCGATCTCCACGTCCGCAATCGAGGCGAGTGTCGCCGCCGATCTCGCGGTCAGCGTGCATCTGCGCGGGGCGGTCCCCGACCGCTGCGAGCGGATCGCCGCGGGCAGCGGCCTGCCGGACCTGCCCGACTACCGCATCAACATGTATCTCGGCGGCACTCCGCGTGACGATCTCGCCCAGCGGCTTGCGGCCGTGGTGCGGGCGGCCTACGGCGTCCGCGAGCGCGTCGCCGCCGAATAGCGCGCCACCTCGAGCACGATCTTGCCTGTCGCGCGACGGGCCGCCAGAAGTTCCAGCGCCGCATCGGCTTCCTCGAGCGGCATCAGCTGGCTGACGTGGGGCCTCAGCTTCCCATCGTCGTACCAGCCGAGCAGCGTCTCGAAGCTCGCCCGCACCACCTCCGGTCTCAGCGCAGCGAAGGCGCCGAAATAGAACCCGATCGCCGTCAGGTTCTTGACCAGCAGGATGTTGGCCGGGATCTGCGGCACGGTGCCGCTGGCAAAGCCCAGCGGCAGCAGTCGGCCGCCGGAGTTGGTCGCGCGCAATGCCGCCTCGAACAGCGTCCCGCCGACTGGATCGTAGACCACATCGGCGCCTCCGAGCGCCTTCACCCCGGCGCGCAGGTCACCGTCGCTGTCGATCAGATGCTGTGCTCCCGCGGCCTGGGCCACGGCGAGCTTGGCCGCACCGCGGGCGCAGGCGATCACCCGCGCCCCCATCAGCCGCCCGACCTCCACCGCCGTCAGCCCGACGCCCCCCGAGGCGCCGAGCACCAGCAGCGTCTCGCCGGGCGCGAGCTTCGCCCGATCCGCGAGCGCCACATGCGAGGTGCCGTAGGCGATGGGAAAGCCCGCGGCCTCGGCGTCCGGCATCGCCGCGGGCACCGCCACGCAGCGCACGGCCGGCACTGCCGCGAATTCCGCGAACCCGCCCCCGCCGCTGAAGCACGCCACCCGCGCGCCCTCGGGCGGGGCCTCCACGCCGGGGCCGCGGCCTTCGACCGTGCCGCAGACCTCGAGCCCCGGCGTGAACGGCAGCTCCGGCTTCTCCTGATAGGTGCCGAGGCGCATCAGCGTGTCCGCGAAGTTCACGCCCGCCGAATGGACCCGCAGCAACACCTCGCCCGGCCCCGGCACCGGTGTCGGCACCTCGCGCAGCGCGAGCGGAAGCCCGTATCCGGTGATCTGCATCGCGCGCATGGACAGGCCCCTCCCCGGCTGGCGCGTTGAACCTAGCGAAGCCGCGCACTCCCCGCCACCGCCCGTAGGGAACCCCGCGGCGGCGCCCGTTATTAATTTGTCGTAAAGTAGGCGGGGCATGGACGCACTGGCGGCGGCGACCTTCGCGCTGATCACCCTGCACCTCGTCGCCGCCTTCGAGGGCCGCGACGCGATCCGCCTAGACCCGATCCGCCTCGTCAAGGCGGTCACCTCGGGCGTCGCACTCCTCGCCGCGGAGATGATCGTCTTCAGCGGCGGCAAGGTGAAGGGCCTGACCACAGGTGCCGCGATGTGGTGCGCAGCCTCGATTGGCCTCGGCGCCGGTCTAGGCCTGTGGCTGGTAGCAGGGTTGACCGCGCTCCTCGCCTTTCTGATCAGCCGGATCCTCAAGCGGCTCCTCGGAACGGGCGGCCTGGAGTGGGGCACAGGGCTGGGCCCTGCGGGCGCGCGAAGTCCTAACGAGATGTAAAAACTCCGACTTTTCTCAAATGATTTCAACGGCAGATCCAATGTTGCACAGTGCAACACCCGATGTTGCGCAAGCAGACCCGCCCGGCTCTCCCGGGCCGGTCGTCTCGGCGCGGTTGCCTTTCCCCGGCCCCGGCACTATGGCCTCGGGCCGCGGGCGGGGCCCGCCCGGGAGAGCCGTCATGCAGCTGCGCAACATCGCCATCATCGCCCATGTCGACCACGGCAAGACCACGCTGGTCGACGAACTGCTCAAGCAGTCCGGCACCTACCGCGACAACCAGGCCACGGTCGAGCGGGCGATGGACAGCAACGACCTCGAGCGCGAGCGCGGCATCACCATCCTCGCCAAGGCCACCTCGGTCGAATGGGGCGGGGTGCGGATCAATATCGTCGATACCCCCGGCCACGCGGATTTCGGCGGCGAAGTGGAGCGCATCCTGTCGATGGTCGACGGCGTGGTCCTGCTGGTCGACGCCGCCGAAGGCCCGATGCCGCAGACGAAGTTCGTCACCGCCAAGGCTCTGCGGCTGGGCCTGCGCCCGATCGTCGTGCTGAACAAGGTCGATCGCCCCGATGCCGAGCCCGACCGGGCGCTCGACGAGGTGTTCGATCTCTTCGTGGCGCTCGATGCCGATACGGGCCAGCTCGACTTCCCCGTCCTCTACGCCTCCGGCCGCAACGGCTGGGCCGACACCGAGCTCGATGGCAAGCGCGAGGGGCTCGAGGCGCTCTACCGCCTCATCATCGACCACGTGCCCGAGCCCGCCCAGGTGGCGCGGGCGGGCGAGCCCTTCTCGATGCTCGCGACGACCCTCGCGGCCGACCCGTTTCTCGGCCGCCTGCTGATGGGCCGCATCGAGAGCGGCACGGTGCGCACCGGCTCGAGCGTCAAGGCCCTGTCGCGCGAGGGCCGCGAGATCGAGCGATTCCGCGTCTCGAAGGTGCTGGCCTTCCGCGGCCTCGCGCGCACGCCCGTCGAGGCGGCGGAGGCGGGCGACATCGTGAGCCTGTCGGGAATGGCCAAGGCGACGGTGGCCGACACGATCTGCGACCTCCCCGTCGGGGACGCGATCCCGGCGCAGCCGATCGACCCGCCGACGATCTCCGTCACCTTCGGCATCAACGACTCTCCCCTCGCGGGCCGCGACGGCGACAAGGTCCAGAGCCGGGTCATCCGTGACCGGCTGATGCGCGAGGCCGAGAGCAACGTCGCGATCCGCGTAAGCGACACGCCCGGCGGTGAGGCCTTCGAGGTCGCGGGCCGCGGTGAGCTGCAGATGGGCGTGCTGATCGAGAACATGCGCCGCGAGGGCTTCGAGCTCTCGGTGTCGCGGCCCCAGGTGCTCTTCCGCGACGAGGGCGGCCAGCGACTAGAGCCCGTCGAGGAGGTCACGGTGGATGTCGACGAGGCCTATGCCGGGGTGGTGGTGGACAAACTGAGCCAGCGCAAGGGCGATCTGGCCGAAATGCGCACCGGCGCGGGCGGCAAGACCAGGATCGTGGCGCACGTGCCTTCGCGCGGGCTCATCGGCTATCACGGCGAGTTCCTGACCGACACCCGCGGCACCGGCGTACTTAATCGGGTATTCCACGGCTGGGCGCCGTGGCGCGGGCCGATCCCGGGGCGACGTAACGGGGTCCTGATCTCGATGGAAGACGGCACGTCGGTGCCGTATGCGATCTTCAACCTCGAGGATCGTGGCCGGTTCTTCATCGGCGCCGGCGAGCAGGTCTACACCGGCATGATCCTCGGCGAGCACAACCGCGACAACGACCTTGAGGTGAACCCGCTCAAGGGCAAGAAGCTCTCCAACGTGCGCGCCGCCGGAAAGGACGAGGCGGTGGTGCTGACGACCCCGGTGCGCATGACTCTTGAGCAGGCGATCGCCTATATTGAGGACGACGAGCTGGTGGAGGTTACCCCGCACCACATCCGCCTTCGCAAGCGCCACCTCGATCCGCACGAGCGCAAGCGCGTCTCTCGACAGGCCGTATCGTGATGCGACAAACCCCTCCTGGTCGGCGATTCGCATTTTGCGAAGCAGTTTGCGAAATTAACCAAATCTGGATCAGCGGTTTTGCAAAGCCTTGAGAACTCGCCTTTGAATTGTGGAGCGCATCGCTTCACTAACGCGTCGATAGCTTCCATTTGAGCTTCTACGGTTCCGATCTCGCACATACGTGAACCTGGCACGGAACGTGCATGTTCAAGTTCGACGGCAACCCAACCGCGGAGCAACGAGTATGAAGCACCCAGTAGACGTCCATGTTGGCAAACGCGTCCGGCATCGCCGGTGGATGGTCGGCATGACTCAGCAACAGCTTGGAGACATCGTCGGCATCAAGTTCCAGCAGATCCAGAAATATGAGACCGGGATGAACCGGATCAGCGCCTCGCGGCTTTGGGATATCGCCCAGGCTCTCGACGTCTCCATCAGTTTCTTCTTCGAAGGTTTTGACGGCGAGGTCGAGATCGCCGAGACCGCTGGAGGTGCTGGCGAGACCCGCCGGGGCGATCTCCTCGCCGACAAGGAGGCGCTCGAGCTGGTGCGGTCGTATTATTCCATCCCGGAGGCGCAGCGTCGGCGGCTTTTCGATCTTGCGCGGGTCCTGAGCGACGTCGCCTGAGGCGGCGCTTCCTCGCCGCGGTCTCAGCACTTGAGCACGCCGGAGGCGTCGCGGCCGGCGCTCCGGCGGATCGCTGAGGCACTGGCGGATGCGGCGGCGGCCCGCGCGTTGCCGATTTTCCGTAGCGCGAACCTGCGGGCGGAAAACAAGGCTTCGGAAGGCTTCGATCCGGTGACCGAGGCCGACCGGGAGGCGGAGCGCGCGATGCGGGAGATCCTCGCGCGGGAACGGCCGGAGGATGGGGTGCTGGGCGAGGAGCTGGGGGCCACCTCCGGAACCTCGGGCCTCACCTGGGTGCTCGACCCGATCGACGGGACCCGCGCGTTTCTGTGCGGCGCTCCGACCTGGGGCATCCTGGTCGCGCTGGACGCGGGCTCGGGGCCGGTGTTGGGGCTGATCGACCAGCCGTTCACCGGCGAGCGCTTCCTCGGCGGCTTCGGCCGAGCGGTCCTGCGCCACGATGGGGCGGAGCGGCCGCTT
>JBBQRM010000157.1:0-6769 GCA_038214855.1 Rhodobacterales bacterium
CCATGGTGCTCTCCTCCGGGTTCGGGTTGGCGCGCGGGACGCCCTGCGCCCGCAATTTGTCGCTCTTTTAGGATTAAGTGCGGGTGAACGCCAGATCGAAGGCTGACAGCGCCGCCGATCCTTGCCATAGTCCCGGCGCGATCCGGGGAACGCCGGGCGGCGGAGGGGGTTCCGCCGATCAACGCGCGAGGGACAATGCGACACATCTGTCTGGCGCTCGGCTGCGCCCTTCTTCTGACCGGCACGGCTTCGGCCGAGACCAGGCTCGGCTCGATCCTCGGCACGCAATCGAACCTGACGTCGCAATACCGCAGCCTGATCCGGCCGCCGGTGCCGGGGGCGCTCGCCGGCCAGCCGCGGCGCCCGCAGCGGCTCGAGGCCGACGACCTGGCCGGGATGCCCGGCTATTCCGGCGCCAACGGCGCCTTCCAGGACATGGCGCGCGCGGCGGCCCGGCGCCACAGCATACCGGAGGCGCTGTTCCTGCGGCTGGTCGTCACCGAGTCGAATTTCCGCCCGACCGCGAAGTCGAGCAAGGGCGCGATCGGCCTGGCGCAGCTGATGCCCCATACCGCCGCACTTCTTGGGGTGAACCCGCACGACCCGCGCCAGAACCTCGACGGCGGCGCGCGGTACCTGCGCCAGCAGTATCTGAAGTTCGGCGACTGGCGCCTGGCGCTGGCCGCCTACAACGCCGGCCCCGCCGCTGTCGAGCGCTACCGTGGCGTGCCGCCCTATGCCGAGACCCGCAATTACGTGCGGCTGATCCTCGGTCAATAGCTCCCCCGCCTTCCCCGCTGCGCGGCCAGATATTAAGATCGGGTAAAAGCGCCGATTTTTTCTCAATGCGAAACGCCGCGCGCACGGTCGTGATCGATACCGGCTACGACGCCTCCGAAGGCGCGCGGCGGGATCGGCCGGTCCTACGGGATCCGGCCGCCTGCCTCGCGGATTTCGGCGTGGACCCGGAGGCGGTGGAGACGGTGGTCGTCACCCACCTGCACTACGATCATGCCGGCGGGCTGGACCGCTTCCCCTCGGCGCGCTTCCATCTTCAGGCGGCCGAGATGGCCTACGCGACCGGCCCCTGCATGTGCCACGGGGCGCTGCGCCATCCCTTCAGCGTCGAGCATGTCTGCGCGATGGTGCGCAAGGTCTATGCGGGGCGGGTGGTGTTTCATGACGGCGACGCGGAGATCGCGCCGGGGATCGAGGTCGCCGCGATCGGCGGGCATTCGCGCGGACTGCAGGCGGTCCGGGTGATGACGGAGCGGGGATGGCTGGTGCTGGCCTCCGACGCCTCGCATTGCTACGAGAACTACCTGCGCGGAAAACTCTTTCCGATCGTGGAGAACGCGGAGGCGATGCTGGAGGGGTTCCGCCGGCTGCCGCGACTCGCGAGGGCCCCGGATCTGGTGGTGCCGGGCCACGACCCGCTGGTGCGGGCGGTGTTCCCCAGGGTGGCGGGCGATGCGTCGGGGGTTTCGGTCCACCGGTTGGACCGCGGCCCGACGCCGCGCCACCCGCTCTTCGAGGCCCCCGCCTAGCCCGCCCGCGGGCCCGGCCACAACGGCGGCTGGAGGGGGCATTCGGGTGTCGCACAGTGCGACACTGCAACGGGCATTGAAATCATTGGAGAAAGATCGGCGTCTTTACCGCCTGTTAACGGCGTCGCACGCCCGGGGGCGACGGAAACGGGACGCGCCTGGCCACGCAGCCGGGCGCGGGCGGGAGAATCCTGCGGGGCTGCGCTTGCCCGGAGCCACCGGCGAAGGGCGAGGGGGGTGCAGCCGGGGTGAAGCTCTCAATCGGGCCGCGTCTGCCTGGGGGGCGCGGCAACGCGCCTGCCGTCACGCCGGAGGCGTGCCTTCGGCACGACGGGCAGGCAGGCGCGGACCGATCTGTCGACGGACGGATCGGTCGGGAGGATGGCAAGGTAGCGCCTCACTTGGGACGAAATTCGAAGCAATCCCCGGAGCCCGTATTAGCGGTATGTTAAACATCGGCCACCATTTGTCGCGCGGCGAGCGCGGAGAGGGTGTTGCTGGTGTCGGAGGTCCTTCCCAACAGAGCTGCCGCGCTTGAGCTGCCCGCGGCTATGCCACGGCCCGCCCGTGCGCTGCTTGGCGATCTTCTGGTGCAGTCCGGCGTGCTGGAGCAGACGGAGCTCGCCGAGGCGCTCGAGGCGCAGCAGCTGCAGGACACGCGGCTCGGTCGCATCCTGATCGCGACGCGGATGATCTCGAGCGACGATCTGAGCGCGGCGCTGTCGCGGCAGTCCGGGCTCGGGCGCATCGACCTCGCGACCCACCCCGCCGACCCCGAGCTGATGCAGGGGCTCGACCCTTATCTTTGCCTCGAACTCGGCGCGGTGCCCTGGCGGCAGATCGGCGACACCCGGGTCGTGGCGATCAGCGACACGCTGACCGCCGACGCGGCGACCGCGGCTTTCGGCAGCGGAGCGGAACTCGTGCTCGCAGCACCCGAGGAGATCCGGCGCACCATCACCGAGGCCTTCGCCGGGAGGCTCCGCGACGACGCCCGCGCCCGCTGCCCCGAGCGCTTCAGCTGCCGGAGCTGGACGATGGGCTGGCGCCTGACGGCGGTCGCCTGTGCGTTGGGCGCAGGAGCGATCCTCGCGCCCGTGCTCGCACTCCAGGTGCTGATGGGCTGGATTCTGCTGGTGAATGCGATGACCATGGGGCTGCGGCTGGTCGCGATCTTCGCGCGGGTGCGCGGCAGGCAGGCGACGCGGAGCCTGCCCGCCGTCCGCGCACCGGCACGCAAGCTGCCGGGCGTGTCGATCCTGGTGCCGCTCCTGCGCGAGGCGGCGGTGGCCCGCCACCTGCTCGACGCGCTGGCGGCGATGGACTATCCCGCACCGCTGCTCGACATCAAGCTGGTGCTCGAGGAGGACGATGCCGTGACCCGCGCGGCCGTCACGGCCTCGCGCCTGCCGCCGACGATCGAGGTGGTGACCGTGCCGCGCGACGCGCTCAAGACCAAGCCGCGAGCGATGAACTACGCGCTGCCGCTCTGCCGCGGCGAGATCGTCGGCGTCTACGACGCCGAGGACCGCCCCGACCCCCAGCAGATCCGCACCGTCGTCCAGCACCTGCAGGAGGCCGGGCCGGAGGTCGCCTGCGTGCAGGGCTTTCTCGACTTCTACAACACGCGGGCCAACTGGCTGTCGCGCTGCTTCACCATCGAATACGCGATCTGGTTCCGGGTGCTCCTGCTCGGGGTGCAGCGGCTCGGCATCCCGATCCCGCTCGGCGGCACCACGGTGTTCTTCCGCCGCCACGTGCTCGAGGAGATCGGCGCCTGGGACGCGCACAACGTCACCGAGGACGCCGATCTCGGCATCCGGCTCGCCCGCTTCGGCTATCGTTGCGAGATGGTCGCCTCCACGACGCTCGAGGAGGCGAACTGCCGGCTGCGCCCGTGGATCCGCCAGCGGTCGCGCTGGCTCAAGGGCTATGCGATCACTTGGGCCACGCACATGCGCGACCCGCGCGCGCTGTGGCGCGACCTCGGAATGCGCGGGTTCCTCGGCTTCCAGGTGCTGTTCCTGGGCGCGATCACCTCGTATCTGGCGATGCCGCTCTTCTGGGTGATCCTCGCCGGCCACGTGGGGTTCGACCTCGCCTTCTGGCAGACGTTTCCCGCTTGGCTGATGACCGGCTTCTTCGCCTCGATGTTCGCAGGCCAGGCGGTGATGCTGACCTGCGCGGTGATCGCCGCGCACGACGCCGGGCGCAAGCGGCTGATCCCCTGGATCATCACCCTGCCGCTCTACTGGCCGCTCGGGGCGCTCGCGGCCTATCGCGCCATCGCCGAGATGTTCTACGCGCCGTTCTACTGGCACAAGACCGAGCACGGCGTGGCACCGAAGTGAGCCTTCACGCGCCGGTGCCGCCCGCCTCCCGCATCAGCCTCGTCTCGAAGGCGCGGCTGATGTGGCTGCGGATCGCGGCATCGGCGGCCTCGCCGTCGCGGGCCGCGATCGCCGCAACGATTGCCGCGTGCTCCTCGAGCGCCCGCTCCGCGCGGCCGGGCACCGCCAGCGTCGTCGCGGCGACCAGCGCCATCGACCGGTGCACCGCCTCGAGCTGCTGGACGAGGTAGCGGTTGTGGCTCGCGAGATGGATCTGGCGGTGGAAGCGCCTGTTGGCGCGCGCGAGGCTCTCGGGGCGGTCCGCGAGCGCGCGGTCCTGGCGCAGCATCTCGCGCAGCACCCGCAGCTCCTCGGGCGCCGCATGCTGGGCCGCGAGCCGCGCCGCCAGCCCCTCGAGCTCGGCGCGCACGACATGGAGCTCGCCCAGCTGGTCGTGATCGAGATGCGCCACGACGAGGCTGCGCCCGTCGCGCGCCAGCACGCCCTGCGTCTCCAGCCGCTGCAGCGCCTCGCGCACCGGGGTGCGCGACACGCCGAAGCGGTCGGCGAGCTCGGTCTCCACCAGCCGGTCGCCGGGGCGGAACGCGCCCTCGTCGATCGCCGCGAGCAGCAGGTCGTAGGCGTCCGTCTGGCCGTAGGGTGTGGTCGCCATGCGCATCCCGCTCCGCTCGGCTTTCGCTCAGCCTAGAGCAAACCCCGCGCGTGTCGAAGCGGTTCGGCGAAGTTTCTGCGACGCTCTCGCCCGCAAGACAGCCTCGCCATCGGCGCGCCGCGCGCTAGGATGGCAGGACTGGAGCGCATCGACACCGAGGTTCTGGTCGCGGGCGGCGGCATCGCCGGCCTGACCGCCGCCGCGGCCTTCGCGGCGCGCGGCTTTGACGTCGTCTGCGTCGATGCCGCCCCGCCCGTCGCGGACGGCGCGGAGGAAGGCTCCGACCTGCGCAGCACCGCCTTTTTGCGACCCTCGATCGCCGTGCTGGAAGCGGCCGGTGTCTGGGAGCGGCTGGCGCCACACGCGGCGCCCCTGAGGGTGATGCGGCTCGCCGACGCCGGCGGCCGGGACGCCGCGATCCGCGAGACCGCGAATTTCGAGGCGACGGAGCTCGGCGCGGAGGTCTTCGGTCAGAACCTGCCGAACTGGCTGCTGCGCCGCGAGCTGAGCGCGGCGGTGAAGGGCGCGCACAGCGCGCGGCTGATCGCCCCCGCACGTCTCGAACGCATCACTGCGCGCAGCGGCGGGGTGCTTGCAGCGCTATCGACCGGGGCGCAGGTCCGCGCGCGGCTCGCGGTCGGCGCCGACGGCCGCGACAGCGCCGTGCGCGCGGCCGCGGGGATCGGCGTGCGCCGCTGGGGCTACGGACAAAAGGCGCTCGCCTTCACCGTCGGCCATGACCGGCCGCACGAAGGTGTTTCGACCGAGATCCACCGCACGGGCGGCGCCTTCGTGCTGGTGCCGCTCAACGACCGCGAGGGGCCGGCCTCGGCGGTGGTCTGGATGGAGACCGCCGCGCGCGCCGAAGCTCTGGCGGCAATGGAGGCGGGGGAATTCGAGGCGGCGCTGAACGAGCGCGCCTGCGGCGTGCTCGGGCCGCTGCGACTGACCAGCCCGCGCCGGCTCTGGCCGATCGTGAGCCAGATCGCCGACCGGCTCGACGGGCCGCGCACGGCGCTGATCGCCGAGGCCGCGCACGTGATCCCGCCGATCGGCGCGCAAGGGCTGAACATGAGCCTGCGCGACGTGGATGCGCTCACGGGGCTCTGTGCTGCGGAACGCGACGCGGGCGGCGACATCGGCGCGGCCGGTCTGCTGCGGCGCTATCACCGGGCGCGGCATCCGGACATCCTGATGCGCGTCGCCGGCGTCGATGCGCTCAACCGCGCCGCGATGACGGACATCCAGCCTCTGCGCGACCTGCGGCGGGCGGGGATGCGGGCGCTGCATGACGTCGCCCCGCTCAGGCGGGCGGCGATGCGGCTGGGGCTCGGCGGAGGGCGCTGAATCTCGCGCACCGCCCTTGCGCCGGGCGGCTTTAGGCGCAAAGAAGACCTCCGCAACGATGCTCGGGCCAAGGGTCCGCAGGCCAACGTCACTCATGGGGGAAGTGCGAATGCGCGTCTACTACGACCGCGACTGCGACATCAATCTGATCAAGGACAGGAAGGTCGGCATCGTCGGCTACGGCAGCCAGGGCCACGCGCATGCGCTGAACCTGCGCGACAGCGGCGCGAAGAACGTCGTGGTCGCCCTGCGCGACGGCAGCCCGAGTGCCAAGAAGGCGCAGGGCGAGGGGCTCGAGGTCCGGTCGATCCCCGAAACCGCCGCCTGGGCCGACGTGCTGATGATGACCATGCCCGACGAATTGCAGGGCGAGACCTACCGCGCGCATGTCCACGACAACCTGCGCGAGGGGGCGGCCATCGCGTTCGCGCACGGGCTCAACATCCACTTCGGGCTGATCCAGCCCAAGGCCGGCGTCGACGTGATCATGATGGCGCCCAAGGGGCCCGGCCACACGGTGCGCGGCGAGTTCGTCAAGGGCGGCGGCGTGCCCTGCCTGGTGGCGGTGGCCAACGACGCCTCCGGCAACGCGCTCGAGATCGGCAAGAGCTATTGCGCGGCCATCGGCGGCGGGCGGTCGGGGATCATCGAGACCGACTTCCGACAGGAATGCGAGACCGACCTGTTCGGCGAGCAGGCCGTGCTTTGCGGCGGGCTGGTCGAGCTGATCCGGATGGGGTTCGAAACGTTGGTCGAGGCCGGATACGAGCCCGAAATGGCCTATTTCGAATGTCTGCACGAGGTGAAGCTGATCGTCGACCTGATCTACGAGGGCGGCATCGCGAACATGAACTATTCGATCTCCAACACCG
>JBBQRM010000158.1:0-6769 GCA_038214855.1 Rhodobacterales bacterium
CCTGCCACAGCGCCGGCAGGGTGACCAGCGCCTCCCGCGCGAGGCCGAGATCCCGCCACCCGGCACGGCGCTCCAGCCCCCGCGCACCGAGCGCGCCAAGGCGGCACCCGTCCCTCCCGGCCGCGCCCTCCAGCCGCCAGCGCCCGTCCCAGACCCGGTCCGCGGCGACGTGCGGCGCCACCTGTGCGGGCTCGCGGCGGATTGTCACGCCGCCCCGCGCCGGGCGCAGCACGCAGCCGTGCAGCGTCGCGCCGCGCCCCAGCTCTCCCGCCTCCAGGCGCGCCAGCAGCGCCTCGAGCCGCACCAGCCGCGGCCGGTAGACCGCGCCGGACACCCACATCAGCGCGCCTGCCAGCAGCCTCAGCCTCAGCTCGCGCGGCGCCTCCGCCAGCGCCGCCACGTCGAGCGCGACATCCCCCGCGCGCCCCTCGACGAGCGCCCCGCGTGCCAGATCCGCGCTCGCCCGCTCCAGCGCCTCGCGCGCCAGCGCCAGGCGCGCCGCGGTCGCCGCGAGCCGCTCCGGCCCAAGCCCCAGTCCCGCCAGCGGCGCGAGCGCCGCCCGCGCGCGCACCCGCTCGAACGCGGGATCGGCGTTGCCCGGGTCCTCGGCCCAGCCCACGCCTTGCGCGCGGAGCCAGTCGCGCAGCGCCGCGCGCCGCGTGCCGAGCAGCGGCCGCAGCCACATCACCCCTTCGCCCGCCGTGACACCCGCCATCGCGCTCAGCCCATCGACCCCCGAGCCGCGCGCGAGGCGCAACACGAAGGTCTCCGCCTGGTCCTCGAGCGTGTGGCCCAGCGCCACCGCGCCGATGCCGCGCGCCCGTGCCCAAACGCCGATCAGCCGCCGCCGTGCCGCCCGCGCCGCGCCCTGGAGGTTGCCGCGTCCGTCCCAGTCCTCCCAGACCAGCACCTCGTGGGGGATGCCGTGCGCCGCGCACAGAAGCGCCACCGCCGCCGCCTCCGCGCCGCTCTCCGGGCGAAGCCGGTGATCGACCGTCACCGCCTCGATCTCGCGCCCCGCCGCCCGCTCGCGCAGCATCAACAGCAGTGCCACCGAATCACCGCCCCCCGAGACCGCAACGCCGAGCGGCCCCGGCGGCGCCGCCGCCATCACGCCCGCGTCGAGCTCGGGCGTCAGGGACAGTCGAGCGCCCGGCGCTGCAGATCGACCTCGGCGGCGGCCTCGGAGCTCGGATAGCGGCTGTCCACCTCGTCGAGCGTCAGGCAGGCCTCCTCGGTCTGGCCGAGCTGGCCGAGGCTGACCGCGAGCATGTAGAGCGCGCGCGGCGCACGCGCGGCGTCCGGCGCACCGGAGAAGGCGTCGAGAAAGCTGCGCGCCGCCCCCTGCCAGTCCTTCTGCGCCGCCTGCGCCTCGCCGAGGCGGTATTGCGCCTCGCCCGACAGCGGGCCGCCGGGATAGGTCGCAAGGAACGTCTCGAACAATTCCGCCGCCTGCGCCGGCTCGCCGGCCTCGGTCGCGGCGACGGCGGCGTCGAAATCCGCCTGCTCGCTGACCGCGAGCTGTGCACCCGGCGCCCCGCCCGTCCCGGCGCCGGGCGTGACGCCCATGTCCATTCCGCCCGCGACCGGCGCGCCAGCGGTACCGCGCGGTGCCGGCAGCGGCGGCGCCTGGGTGGTGATGCCGTTGCCCAGCGGCACCGGCTCGGCCGGCGCCACCGGCTCGAGCCCCTCGATCTCGGCAAGACGGAACTCGATCTCGCCCACGCGGTTGGAGGCGTCGTCCACCACCTGCGCGATCTCGTTCGTCAACACGTCCACCCGGCTCGTCAGCCGCCGCAGCTCGGCCTCGAGCTGGTCGAGCCGCGCGAAGGCGGTGGCCGGATCCGTCGGCAGGCCGCGCGCCGCCCCCTGAGCCACCAGCGCCTCGCGCAGCTGGCGGATCTGGCTGTCGAGCAGCGCGAGCTCGCCGCGCACGTCCGCGACGTTCGCCTCGCCCTGCTGGGCAAGCACCGGCGCACCCGCGACCAGCGCCAGCAGCGCCAGCGCCAGGCCCGCGCGCCGCGCCCGCATCCTCACACGCCCGGCCCGCCGACCGCGGCGGTCACCGCGCGGCGGTTCTGCGACCAGCAGCTCTCGTCGGCACAGGTCGCGATCGGGCGCTCGCGGCCGAAGGTGATGATGCTGACCCGGTCGTCCGGCACGCCGCGGCTGACGAGGTAGTTGCGCACCGAGCTCGCCCGCCCCGAGCCGAGCGCGAGGTTGTATTCGCGCGTGCCGCGCTCGTCGGCGTGGCCCTGGATCTCGACGCGCTGCGCCGGGTTCTGCATCAGCCAGCCGACCTGGGCGTCGAGGGTGCCGATGGCGTCGGGGCGGAGCGAGGTTTCGTCGACCGTGAACAGCACCGTATCGCCGACGTTGCTGCCCGGAAGCGTGCCGCCGGTCACGTTGGCCGGCGCCCCGAGCGGGTCCTGCGCCGAGCCCAGCCCGCTGTAGCCCGGATCGGGCAGGACCGGCACGCTCACCGGCGCGCGCGCGCAGCCCGCGGCCAGCGTCAGCGCCACCAGACCCGCCACGGCAAATCGTCTCGTCATCCGTCCTCTCCCTACACCAGCAACCCCGACCACGACGGATCGGAGGCGAAACCCTCGGTCGGCACCATGCGCAGATTCCGCCCCGTGATGTCCACCGTATAGAGCTTCGGGCCGCCCTCCTCGCCCGGGCTCTCGCGGAAGAACATCAGCACCCGCCCGTTCGGCGCCCAGGTCGGCCCCTCGTCGAGGAAGCTCGAGGTGAGCAGCTTCTCCTCCGAGCCGTCGAGCCGCATCACCCCGATGTGGAACCGGCCGCCGACGATCTTGGTGAAGGCCACCAGATCGCCGCGCGGCGACCAGACCGGCGTCGCATAGCGGCCGTCGCCGAAGCTGATGCGCGCCGGCTCGCCGCCGCCCGCGTCCATCACATAGAGCTGCTGCGTGCCGCCGCGGTCGCTCTCGAAGACGATCCGGTCGCCCTCGGGCGAGAAGCACGGCGCGGTGTCGATCGCCGACGAGCGCGTCAGCCGGACCAGCGTGCGCGCGCCGAGTTCGGTCACGTAGATGTCGGTCGCGCCGCCCTCGGCCGCCGAGAAGACCGCGCGGGTGCCGTCGGGCGAGAAGCGCGGCGCGAAGGTCATGCCGCCCACCTCCTCGAGCACCTCAGTCCTTCCCCCTTCCGCGGCCATCAGGAACACCTCCGGTGCGCCGGCCTGATAGCTGGTGAACAGGATCTGGCGCGCCGAGTTCGAGATCCGCGGCGCCAGCACCAGCGACCCGCCGTCGGTCAGCATCTGCGAATTCGCCCCGTCGTAGTCCATCACCGCCAGCCGCTTGATGCGCGCTTGCTTCGGCCCGCTCTCGGCGACATAGGCGATGCGGCTGTCGAAATACGCACCCTCGCCGGTCAGCCGCGCATAGACCGCGTCCGCCACCTTGTGCGCCAGCCGCCGCCAGGCCTCCCGCGGTCCCTCGAACTGCAATCCCTCGCCGAGCGGGGCCTGCGCGAACACGTCCCACAGCCGGAAGCGTACCACGACGCTGTCGCCGCTCACGCCGACGGCACCGGTGATCAGCGCCTGGGCGTTGATCGCGCGCCAGTCGGCGTATTCCACCGGCGCCTCGAAGTTGCTCACCGTACCGATATGGGCCGCCCGCGGCACCTCGCGAAACAGCCCGGTGCCCACCAGGTCGTCGGTCACCACCTGGCCGATCCGCCCCGCCATCTCCGCGGCGTCGGGGCTGTCGGGCACGAAGCCCGGCACCGCGAAGGGCATCGGCTCGATCACGCCTTCGGTGATCTCGATCCTCAGCGGCTCCTGCGCGGCGCCGGCATGGGCGCGCGCGACCAACGCCGCCGCCGGCACGCCCAGAACCAGATTGCGGCGGATGCGGTTTACCATGACACCATTCCCTCGGGGTTGAAGACGACTTCGATCCGCCGCCACTGCGCATACTTGTCGCGCGGCAGGTCACTATACGGCGAACAGCGGGCGAGCGCGATACGCGCCGCCCGAAACGCCGCCTCGAAGCGGGCATCTGGCGCGCCCTGCGGCTCCAGCAGCCGGATCGAGCCCGCGATCACCGCGCCGTCGGGCGCGAGCTCGGCGCCCAGGGTCACGCGCAGCTCGCCCGCCTCGCGCAGCCCCGCCGGCACGTTCCAGCAGCGCTGGATCGCGAACTTCAGCCCGTCCTTCTCGCCCTGCGACAGCGGCGGGCCGACCGGCAGGTCGCTCGCAGCCGCCGGTGGCGTCGACGGCGTCACCGAGGGCTCGGTCGGCGGGGTGGCGGGCGTCGCCACCGGCTCGGGTGCCGCCGCGGCGACCTCGGTCTCGGGTGGCGCCGGTTCTAGCTCCGGCGGCGGCGCGATGTTGCCCCGCCGCGCCAGCGGACGCGCGGCGCTCGCGAGCGCCCGGTCCGGCTCCGGCTCCAACGCCGGCACGACCACGGGTTCCGGCGCGGCCTCGGGCGGGGCCTGAGGCACGCGCTGGGGCACGGGCGCCTCGACCGGGCCGGGTGCCGGCTCCGGCACCACCGTCTCGGCGGGGCGGACCGGCTCGGGCGGCGCCGGCGCCGGCTCGATCCGCACCTCCGGGCGCGGGGCCGGTGGTGCCGCCTGCACCGGCTCGGGCGGCGCATCCCGGTCCGGCGCCGGCAGGCCCGGCGCCTCCGGCGGCAGTGCTGCGACCTCGGCCGAAGGCGCCGCCGGTGCCGAAGGCGCCGCCGGTGCGGAAGGCGCGGCCTCGGCCGCGGGCGGCGCCGCCGCCTCGGGCGCGGGTGCGGGCGCCGCGGGGCGGAACGCCGCCTCGGCCGCCGCGAGCTCGGCCTCGGTGACGAACCGCACCTCGCTCACCCGCACCGCCTCGCGCTCGCTCCCCGACATCCACGGCAGCCCGAGCAGCGCCAGCGCGATCAGCGCCGCATGGGCGGAGGCGGAGACCTTCGCGCCGGTATTCACCGCACGGCCCTAGTTCCCGGACCCGCCGGGCTCCGCTGCGCCCCCGACCGCGCCCAGGTCCGGCCCGCCCTGCTCGGTCACCAGCCCGATGTCGACAAAGCCGCTGGCGTTGAGCGCGCCCATCACCTGCATCACCCGCTCGTAGGGGATCGCCCCGTCGGCGCGCAGGAACACCCGCCGGCTCGCCCGCTCCTCGGCCACCGCGCGCAGCAGCGGCACCAGACGCCCGGCCTCGACCTCCGCGTTCTGCAGCAGCACACGTCCGTCAGCGGCCAGCGCCACCGTCAGCGGCTCCTCCGCCTCCGCCGGCAGCGCGGTGGCGGCCGTGCGCGGCAGCTCGATCGGCACCCCCACGGTCAGCAGCGGGGCCGCCACCATGAAGATGATCAGCAGCACCAGCATCACGTCGACCATCGGCGTGACGTTGATCTCCGACATCGGCGCCCGCCTGCGCCCCCGCCTGCGCCCCGCCTGCGCCCGGCCCATCACCGCGGCCACCTCAGGCCTCCGCGCGGTCGAGCTGGCGCGACAGGATCATCGCGAACTCGTCGGCGAACCCCTCGTAGCCGCCCATGATCGCCTCGCTGTCGGTGTTGAGCTTGTTGTAGAAGATCACCGCCGGGATCGCCGCGAGCAGCCCCAGCCCGGTCGCGAGCAGCGCCTCCGCGATCCCCGGTGCGACCACCGCGAGGTTCGAGCTCTGCTGGAGTGCGATCTCCTCGAAGGCCGCCTTGATCCCCCAGACCGTCCCGAACAGCCCGACGAACGGCGCGATCGAGCCCACGGTCGCGAGATACGTGAGCCCGCGCCCCAAAGCCTCGCCCTCGCGCCCGATCGCCACGTTCATCGCCCGGTCGATCCGGCTCTGCACGCCCGCGATCAGCCCGCCGTCCTTGCGGTGCGAGCGCCGCCATTCGGTCATGCCCGCCGCGAAGATCCGCGCGGCCGGGCCCTCGGGCTCGGGGCCCAGCCGGTCGAACACCTCGTCGAGCGGGTCGCCCGACCAGAAGGCCTCGTCGAACTCCGCCGCCTCGATCCGCGCCCGCCTCAGGTCGAGATGCTTCTGCACGATGATCGCCCAGGACCAGACCGAGGCCGCGACCAGCAGGATCATCACGAGCTTCACCGTCAGGCTCGCGCGCAAAAACAGCGCGAGAAGCGAGAAGTCGAGCTGCTGCGCCCCCGCGAGAGTGTCGAGTTCCATGGACCGCCGCCTGCTCTTGCCCGTGCGAGGGCCGCGCGCCCGCGTTCGCCCGGGCCGTGCCGCGATCCCAGCGCCTTCGCGCGGGGTTGTGACGAAAATCCCCGCCGCTGTCTAGGCCCCGCTCCCGGCCCCGAGGGCGGCCAGCGCCGCGCGCAGCTCCGGCGGCCAGCGAACCGGCCGGCCGCGCGCGAGCGCCGTGCAGGCGATCTCCACCCGCGCCGCCGCCAGCACCGCGCCTTCCCGCGCCACCGCCTGCGCCAGGATCACCCGCGCGGCCCCCAGCGCCTCGAGCCGCGTCGTCACGACGAGTTGATCGATGAGCCGCGCCGCCCCGAGATACTCGACCTCGATCCGCCGCACCACCAGCGCCGTCCCGCCTGCGAGCAGCGCCCCCTGGTCCACGCCCAGCGCCGCCAGCGCCTCGCTGCGCCCCCGCTCCATGAACCGCAGGTAGTTCGCGTGATAGACCACGCCGCCCGCGTCGGTGTCCTCGTAGTAGACCCGCAGCGAGAACTGGTGCGCGCCGTCACCCTCCCCCTTAGGTGGCACGATCTGTGTCAACCGCTTCCCGAACGCAGCTCGAAGAAACGAGGGCAGCGGCCGTCCGCGGGTGGG
>JBBQRM010000159.1:0-6742 GCA_038214855.1 Rhodobacterales bacterium
GCGCAGCCCGCGCCCGCGCAGCCGCGGGCCCCGCCCTCGATCACCCGGGCCGCGGGGGCGACGTCGAGCCGGCCGGTGGCTAAGTAGTCGAGTAAGAACAGCGGCTCCGCCCCCTGGCAGACCAGATCGTTCACGCACATCGCCACGAGGTCGATGCCGATCGTCTCCAGCCGCCCCGTCTCGATCGCGACCCTCAGCTTGGTGCCGACGCCGTCAGTCGCGGCGACGAGGATCGGATCGGCAAAGCCCGCGGCGCGCAGGTCGAACAGCGCACCGAAGCCGCCGAGCCCGGCCATCGTGCCGGGGCGCCGCGTGCGCGCGACGGCAGGTGCGATCGCCTCGACCAGCGCCGCACCTGCCGCGATATCGACGCCGGCGCTCGCATAGCTCAGGCGGGGGGAGGGCTCGGTCAAGGGGCCATGCTCCGGAGGCTGCGGGTGGGGAGGGCTTAGCGCAAGGCGCAGGCTTTGGGAACACGCGCTTGACCCATACCGCCGCCGCGGCTAGCACCGCAGGGTCGGGCCCGTAGCTCAACGGTCAGAGCAGAGCGCTCATAACGCTTCGGTTGGGGGTTCGAATCCCTCCGGGCCTACCAGTCTTTCCGGAGAACCTGCCCCATGAGCACCGAGACCCGCACCCAACCGCACAGCGGCACCGGCGCCGTGATCATCGACGGCAAGGCCGTCGCGGCGGAGCTGCGCGCCCGCATCGCCGCCGAGGTGGCGCGGCTCGAGACGGCGCACGGGCTGAAGCCCGGCCTCGCCGTGGTGCTGGTGGGCGAGGACGCGGCGAGCCAGGTCTATGTGCGCAACAAGGCGCGCCAGACCGTCGAGGCGGGGATGCATTCGGTCGAGCACCGGCTGGATGCCGCGACCCCGCAGGCCGAGCTGATGGCGCTCGTCGCTTCGCTCAACGCCGATCCCGCGATCCACGGCATCCTGGTGCAGCTGCCGCTGCCGCGGCATCTCGACGACCGCGCCGTCATCGACGCCGTCGCCCCAGGGAAGGACGTGGACGGGTTCCACGTGCTCAACGCCGGAAGGCTCGCCGCGGGCCTGCCGGCGATGGTGCCCTGCACGCCGCTCGGCTGTCTGATGCTGCTGCGCGCCCAGCTCGGCGATCTGGCGGGGCGCGAAGCGGTGATCGTCGGCCGCTCGAACATCGTCGGCAAGCCGATGGCCCAGCTGCTGCTGCGCGACAGCTGCACGGTGACGGTGGCGCATTCGCGAACCCGCGATCTGGCGGAGGTCTGTCGGCGCGCCGAGATCCTCGTCGCCGCGGTCGGCCGGCCGCGGATGCTCGGCGCCGCGCACATCCGCCCCGGCGCGACGGTGATCGACGTCGGCATCAACCGCATCGCGGGCCCCGGCGGCAAGCCGCTTCTGGTCGGCGACGTCGATTTCGAAGCCGCCCTGGAGGTCGCCGGCGCGATCACCCCCGTGCCGGGCGGCGTCGGGCCGATGACCATCGCATGCCTGCTTGCCAACACGCTCACCGCCTGCTGTCGCGCCAACGGCCTGCCCGAGCCGGACGGCCTCACCGCCTGAGCACGGGCCCGCGCGCCTGCGCGCGGGCCGGGCCCAACGGGAGGCGTCGCCCGTTGGGCGGGCGCCGACGGGCGGGAGCCCCCCGCCACCGCTGTGCGAGCCTCGGCAGGGACCTCCGCCGCCAAGCTGACGAGCCTGCGCCCGGCCCGGATCACCCGACCCCCCGCACCCAGGAGCCGCATCATCCCCTGCCCCGCGAAGCTCGCGCGGACCCCGCGCCTCGGCCTCCACCGGCCTCAGCCCGCGGCGCGCGCGGGGGATGCCGCCGCAAGCGGCAGGGCACGGCACGGCCGGCCGGTCAGCACCGCACACGCCCCCGGCCCCATCAGGTCGCGGATGGCCGGGTGGTCGGTCCAGAGGCCGCCGGTATAGGCGCCGAACGCCGGCAGGATCAGCCGCCGCGCGTCGTGGACGAAGCACGGCCGCGCCACGACCCGCCCCCGCGCCACCAGCCGCAGCTTCGGATGGAGATGCCCGGAGACCTCGCCCGCCGCCGTCTCCGGCACCGCTGCGTGGCGGAAGGCGAGCGGGCCCGTGTGCCACTCCGCGAGATGCCGCCCGCCGAGCGCGAGCGGGCCGGGGTCGTGGTTGCCCGCGACCCAGACCCAGTCCCGCCCCGCCATCAGCGCCGCCAGCCGCAGCCGCTGGGCCTCCGCCAGCGACCGGGAGGCCTCGTCGTCGTCGAAGCTGTCGCCGAGGCAGACCACGCAGGCAGGTGCCCGGACGCCGATCTCCGCCGCCAGACGGTCCAGCGTCGCCGCGGTCTCGTAGGGCGGCAGAAGCGCCCCGCCGCGCCGCGCCAGCCGCTCGGACTTGCCGAAGTGCAGGTCAGCCACGACCAGCGTCCGGCGGGCCTCCCACCAGAGCGCGCCCGAGCTGCAGGCGCGCAGCGTCTCGCCGCAAAAGGAGATGTCGCAGGCATCCATCGCCTCCGAATGCCGCGGCGCCGCCCCCTGCGCAAGCCCCCTCGCGCCGCCTCCGCGCCTACGGCACGAGCCCGGCCTCCGCCAGCAGCCGGTCGGCCTCTTCGGCGATCAGCCGCGTCTCCGCCGCGCCGCCGCGGATCGGCACCTTTCCGATCTCGAGCAGGAGCGGCGCGCTGAGCGGGGTGACATGCGGCGCCCGCACCACGTCGATGCGCCCCTCGGCCCGCGCGAGCATCGCCTCGATCCGCCCGAAATCGACCAGCCCGCGCCCCGCCTCGGCCCGGGTGATGCGCAGCATCAGATGCCCAGGATCGTAGCGGCGGAGCGTGTCGTAGAGGATGTCGGTGGAGAAGGTCGCCTGCCGCCCGGTCTTGCGTTTCCCGGGGAGGTTGCGCTCGATCAGCCCCGCCACGGTCGCGACGTTGCGGAAGGTCCGCTTCATCACCGCGTTCTCGCCGAGCCAGCCCTCCAGCCCCTCGCGCAGCCCCTCGCGTCCGAGCAGCGCCGCGGGATCGGCGATGCTGGCGAGCCCCCAGATCAGCAGCGCGTAGTCGTTGGCGACGAAGCCCAGCGGCTCGAGCCCGGCCATCTCCATCCGCCGCGTGACGAGCAGCCCCAGCGTCTGATGCGCGTTGCGGCCCGCGAAGCCGTAGAGGCAAAGGTGCTGGCGGTCCCCTCGCGGATAGGTTTCGATCAACAGCCGGTCGGGGCGCGGCAGCGCGCTCAGCCGCGCCTGCGCATCGAGCCAGTCGCGCATGTAGCCCGGCAGCACCGCCCAGTCCGCCGGTGTCGCGATCAGCCGCAGCATCCGCTCGGCGAGCGCCGTCGAGGTCGCGAGCTTGGTGCCGGCGTAGAGCGCGATCTTCGGGTCGCGCACCGGGTTCTTCGTCACCTCGACCACCATCTCGCGCAGGCTCTCGAAGCGGACGGTCTGGCCGCCGAAGAGGAACGTATCGCCGGGTGCCAACGTCGCGGCGAAGCTCTCCTCCACCTCGCCGAGCGGTGCGCCGCCGCGGCCCTTCAGCCGCACCGCCAGCGTCTCGGGATCGACGATGGTGCCGATGTTCATCCGCAGCGCCCGCGCGCGGCGCGGATCGCGCAGGCCCCACTTCCCGCCCCGCTCCACCAGCCGCTGCCAGCGGTCGTAGGCCCTGAGCGCATAGCCGCCCGTGGCGCAGAACCCGAGGCAGGCGTCGAAATCCGCGCGCGTGAGCCCCGCATACGGCCCCGCCGTCCGCACCTCGTCATAGAGCGCGTCGGCCGCGAAGGGTGCCGCGCAGGCCGTCAGCAGGATGTGCTGGCACAGCACGTCGAGCGGGCCCTCGCCCCGCTTCTCGCCGTCGAGATCGCGCGCGCGTACCGCCTGGAGTGCTGCCCGGCACTCCAGCACCTCGAAGCGATTCGCGGGCACCAGCACCGCGCGCGACGGCGCGTTGTAGCGGTGGTTCGCGCGGCCGATCCGCTGGACCAGCCGCTTCACGTTCTTCGGCGCGCCGATCTGGACCACCAGATCGACCGAGCCCCAGTCGATGCCGAGATCGAGGCTGCCGGTCGCCACGATCGCCCTGAGCCGCCCCTCGACCATCGCCGCCTCCACCCGCGCGCGCGCTTCGCGCGACAGCGATCCGTGGTGCAGGCCGATGGGCAGGTCCGCGTCGTTCTCGGCCCACAGCGCCTGGAAGAACAGCTCGGCCTGCGCGCGGGTGTTGATGAAGACGAGCGTCGTGCGCGCGCCCGCGATCAGGTCGATCACCGCGCGCGCCGCATGGCGCCCCCCCTGCCCCGCCCAGGGCGGCGGCACCTGCGTCTCGAGGATCGCGATGTCGGGTTCGGGTCCGGGATCGGCCAGCATCACCCGCGCGCCTCCGCCGAGAAACTCGGCCAGCGCCGGCGGGTCCTCGACCGTCGCCGACAGTCCCACGCGCCGCATGCCGGGCGCGAGGCTCTGGAGCCGCGCCAGCCCCAGCATCAGCTGATCCCCGCGCTTGCTCTCCGCGAGCGCGTGGATCTCGTCGACCACCACGCGCCCGAGCCCGCCAAAAATCCGCGGCGCCTCCTCGTAGGAGAGCATCAGCGCGAGCGATTCGGGCGTGGTCAGCAGGATGTGCGGCGGATCGGTCCGCTGCCGCGCCCGCTGCGCCTGACCGGTGTCGCCGGTGCGGTCCTCGATGCGCACCGCGAGCCCCATCTCTGCCACGGGCGCCGCGAGGTTGCGGCGGATGTCGGCGGCGAGCGCCTTGAGCGGCGAGACGTAGAGCGTATGCAGCCCCGGGCCGGGGGCGGCGCCGAGCTCCATCAGGCTCGGCAGGAAGCCCGCCAGCGTCTTGCCGCCGCCGGTCGGCGCGATCAGGAGCGTCGCGGGGGCCTGCGCGCGCGCCAGAAGCTCGAGCTGATGCGGGTGCGGCGTCCAGCCGCGGCGCGCGAACCAGCCGGCGAAGGGCTCGGGCAGCACGGCCCCGTCCGGCGATAGCGCGCCCGGCCTCAATCGAGCGGCAGGCCGGAAGGCACGCTGTCCGGCACCCCGAGCCGCCCATCGAGACTAGCAGGATCGCTCAGCGCCTCGAGAAAGGCCACCAGCGCATCGACCTCCGCCCCGCTCATCGCCACCGCGACCCCCTCGTTCGCCGCGAGGATCGCCGCCACCTCCGCCGGGTCGTCGGCAACCGCCCAATCGGGGCGCGGGCTCTCGAACGGCGCGAGCCGCACCTGCGCCCAGTCGTAACCGGCGAGCCCCGCCGCCGGGTCCGCCATGTGAAGCACCGCCGCGCGCAGGTCCGCATGGGCCCCGGCATGGCCGAAGGGCGCGGTATGCGCGACGTTGCGCAGGCTCGGCGTGCGGAAGCGAAAGGCGTCCTCGTTGCGCCCGGTCACCCGCCTGCGGCCCTCGTCGCGCTGGTGGCTCTCGAAGCGCGCGGCCTTGCCGGGCCCGAGCTGCGGCATCGCCATCGCATGGAAGTCGTGATCGGTCTGGAACGGACCCGAATGGCAGACAGCACAGCCGGCGCGCCCGTAGAAGAGCGCCATCCCCTCGCGCGCAGCACCCGTCAGCGGCGCCTCGCCGCGCAGGTGCCGGTCGAAGGGGCTGTCGTCGGCGCGAAACTCGACGGCGACGAAGGCCGCGATCGCATTGGCGATGTCGGTGAAGGCGAGCGCGCGGCCGCTTCCCACCTCCGGCACCGCCGCGGCGAAGCGCGCGGCATAGTCCGGCACCGCCGCCACGCGCGCCGCGAGCAGCTGCCAGGCGCCGCCGGAACCGGTGATCATCCCCTGGCTCACCGCGCGCGCCACGTCGTTCTCGGAATAATGCCCCGCCATCTCGTCGGGGGCGAGCACCGGGAACATCGTCTGCGCCGCGAGCACGCCGGTAAAACCAAACACCATCTCGTCCTCGAGCGGCGTCCGCAGGCCGGAGGGTCGCGACGGATCTGCCTCGAGCCGCCCGTCGTGAAACAGCCGCCGGAACGAGCCGTGGCCGAGGTTCCACAGCCCGGGCGCATTGCGCGCGACCCGCTGCTCCGGGCGGTTCTCCACGCCTGCGTGGCGGTCGGGGCCGAGCCCCTCTGCGCCTTCGCCAAAACCGAGCGCCACGCCATCCGAGGTGCCGAAGCGCGGATGGTGGCAGGTGGCGCAGGCGATGTTGCGGTTGCCGCTGAGCAGACGGTCGTAGAACAGGTCACGCCCCAGACGCACCAGCGCCGGATCGGGCGCGGCGAACTCCGCCTCCCGCGCAGGCGCGGGCAGCACAACCTCGGCGACCGCCGGGGCGCCGAGCGCGAGAGCGGCCGCGAGCGCAAGCACGAGCTGCCGCACCGCGCGCACGTGCCTCAGAAGGGGATCTCGTCGTCGAGGTCGCTCGAACCGCCCCGCTCGCCGCCGAAGCCGCCGCCACCGCTCTCGGCACCCGCCGGGCCGGAGCCCGCGCCCGCGCCCGTGCCGCCACCCTCGCCGCGCCCGTCGAGCATCGTCAGCTCCGAGCGGTAGGGCCGCAGCACGACCTCGGTGGAATAGCGGTCCTGGCCGGACTGGTCCTGCCACTTGCGGGTCTCGAGCTGGCCCTCGACGTAGATCTTCGAGCCCTTGCGCAGATATTGCTCGGCGACACGCACCAGCGGCTCGGAGAAGATCGCGACCGAATGCCATTCGGTCTTCTCCCGCCGCTCGCCTGTGTTCTTGTCGCGCCAGTTCTCCGAGGTGGCGATGCGCAGGTTGCAGACCTTGCCGCCGTTGGCGAAGGATCTCACCTCCGGATCCTGACCGAGATTGCCGATC
>JBBQRM010000160.1:0-6740 GCA_038214855.1 Rhodobacterales bacterium
GCCCGCAGTCAAGCCCGCAAGGTCGCGGCCTGCTCGTGACGCTTACGGCGCGTTACCGCGCCCGCCCAGGTAGGCGCGGCCCGATTGTGAGCTTCGCCCCCGGCTGCATCCCCCTCGCCCTGCGCCGGTGGCTCCGGGCGAGCGCGGCCCGCAGGGATTACCCGAAGTTCGGATGAGGCGGCCCTTCCCTCGCGCTTCCCGCTTCTCTAGGCTCGGGGCGCGGATCGCGAGGGGAGCGCGCATGCACGCCTTGATGCAGGACTGGCCGCTGCGGGTGACGGCGATCCTCGACCATGCCGCGCGCGCCCATCCCGACCGCCCGGTGCGCGGCCGCAGCGCCGAGGGGCGCCGGGTCGCGAGCAGCTATGCCGAGCTGCGGCGCGAGGCGCTCCGGGTGGCGCAGCGGCTGGTGCGCGACGGCATCGGGCGCGGTGACGCCGTGGGCGTGATGGCCTGGAACACGCCGCGGATGATGGCCCTGTGGTACGGCGTTCCGGGATCGGGGGCGGCGTTGCACACGCTGAACCCGCGGCTCTTCCCGGAGCAGCTGGTCTACATCGTCAATCACGCGCGCGACCGGATGCTCTTCGTCGACGCCGATCTCGCGCCGGTGATCGCCGCGATCCTGCCTCGGCTCGAGACGGTGGAGCGGGTGGTGGTGCTCGTTGACGCCCCGCCGCCCGCGGCGCTGCCCGAGGCTGCGGGCTACGGCGCGTGGCTCGCGGGCGCGGACGGCGACTTCGCCTGGACGGGTGGCGACGAGCGCGACGCCTGCGGCATCTGCTACACGTCCGGCACCACCGGCCATCCCAAGGGCGTTGTCTACACCCACCGCTCGAACGTGCTGCACGCGCTGTCGGCCAACCTGCCCGACATGCTGGGGCTCACCAGCCGCGACACGATCATGCCGGTGGTGCCGCTCTTCCACGCCAACGGCTGGTCGGTTGGCTACTCGGCGCCGATGGCGGGTGCCGCGATGGTGATGCCGGGCCGCGACATGAGCCCGGCGGGGCTCTACGAGATGCTTCAGACCGGCGTCACCGTCACCGCCGCCGTGCCGACCGTCTGGCTGGCGCTGCTCGCGCATCTCGAGGAGCACGACCTCAAGCTCTCGACGCTGGAGCGGGTGGTGATCGGCGGCGCCTCGTGCCCGCGCGCGGTGATCGAGCGCTTTCAGGACCGCTATGGCGTGCGGGTGCTGCACGCCTGGGGGATGACCGAGATGTCGCCGCTCGGCACCGTCTGCTCGTTCAAACCCGAGGTCGAGGCGATGGACGCCGCGGACCGGCTGAGCGTGCAGGAGACCGTCGGCCATCCGCCCTTCCCGGTCGAGCTGCGCGTCACCGACGATGCAGGCGGCCCCCTCGCCCACGACGGCACCACCCAGGGTCGGCTCTGGTCGCGGGGTCCCACGGTGGTGCGCCGCTACCTCGGCGAGGCGGCGGAGGCGGTCGATGCGGACGGCTGGTTCGACACCGGCGACGTGGCGACCATCGACGGCATGGGCTACGTGCGGATCACCGACCGCTCCAAGGACGTGATCAAGTCGGGGGGCGAATGGATCAGCTCGATCGAGCTCGAGAACGCCGCCATCGCCCATCCCGACGTCGCCGAGGCCGCCGCGGTGGGCGTGCCGCATCCGAAATGGGGCGAGCGTCCGGTGCTGGTGGTGGTCATGCGCCCTGGCCGCCCGCCCGACGAGGCCGGGATCGCGGCGCTGATGGCCGGGCGTTTCGCCAGATGGCAGCTCCCCGACGCCATCCTCTTCGAGCCGGATCTGCCGCATACCGCGACCGGCAAGATCTCCAAGCTCGACCTGCGCCGGCGCCTCCACGCGCGCGGCTACGCCCTGCCCGCCGAGGTGTGAAATCCTGAAGAAGAGGTAAATTCGCCGATTTTTTCCCAATGACTTCAAGGCCTGCTGTCGTGTCGCACGGTGCGACAGCGTGCGAAGGGCCTTGCCCCCGGCCGCCTCAGCCCTCCACCACCCGCCCCTCGCGCAGCCGCAGCACCCGGTCCATGCGTCCCGCGAGCTCGAGGTTGTGGGTGGCGATCAGCGCCGCGAGCCCGGTCGCGCGCACCAGATCCATCAGCCCCGCGAAGACCTGCTCCGAAGTCTCGGGATCGAGGTTGCCGGTCGGCTCGTCGGCGAGCAGCAGCCGCGGGCGGTTCGCCAGCGCCCGGCACAAGGCCACCCGCTGCTGCTCGCCCCCCGACAGCTCAGCCGGCCGGTGGTCCACGCGGTCCCCGAGCCCGACCCCCGTGAGCAGCACGCGGGCGCGCTCCTCGGCCTCGCGCCGCCCCACCGCGGCCGCCCGCTGCGGCAGCGCCACGTTCTCGAGTGCCGTAAACTCCGGCAGCAGGTGGTGGAACTGGTAGACGAACCCCACCGTGTCGCGCCTGAGCCGGGTGCGCGCGCCGTCGTCGAGCCCGGCCGTGGGCGCCCCCATCAGCCGCACCTCGCCGCCGCTCGGCGCATCGAGCAGCCCCGCGATGTGCAGCAGCGTTGATTTTCCCGCGCCGGACGGCGCCACCAGCGCCGTCACCTCGCCCGCCGCGAGCGCGAGGTCCGCACCCTCCAGCACCGCGACCGCCCCCGGCGTGCCTTCGCCGTAGACCTTGCTCACGCCGACCAGCGCCAGCGCCTCACTCATAGCGCAACGCCTCGACCGGGTTCAGCCGCGCCGCGTTGCGCGCCGGGATCAGCGTGATCGCAAACGAGAGCCCCAGCGCCATCGCCACGACCGCGAGCACGTCGCCGGGCCGCAGCCGCGCCGGGATCTCGGTCAGATAACGGATTTCGGGGTCCCAGACGGCACCGCCGGCCACCCATTCCACCACCGCCTGGATGTCCTGGATGAAATAGGCGAACAGGCAGCCGAGGATCACGCCGGCGAGCGTCCCCGCCACCCCGATCAGCGAGCCGCACAGGAAGAACACCCGCATGATCGATCCGCGCGTGAGCCCCATCGTGCGCAGGATGCCGATGTCGCGGCCCTTGTTCTTCACCAGCATTACCAGCCCCGAGATGATGTTGAGCGCCGCGATCAGCACGACGAGGGAGAGGATCAGGAACATCACCCGCCGCTCGACGTCGAGGGCCGCGAGAAACGCCCCCGACGCGTCGCGCCACGTCCAGATCAGCCCCCGCGGCCCCGCGGCCTCCGCAAGCGCCGGGCGCAGGGCGTCCACCTCCGCGGGGTCCTCGACGCGCAGCTCGATCTCGTCCGCCGCGCCCTCGCGGTTGAAGTAGCTCTGCGCCTCGGCGAAGGGCATGTAGACCCGCGTCCGGTCGATGTCGAAGCGGCCCACCCCGAAGACGTAGACGATCTCGTAGTCGCTGATCCGCGGCTGGGTGCCGAAGGGCGTGTCCATCCCCTCGGGCGAGACCAGCGTGATCACGTCGCCCACCCCGAGCCCCAGCTCGCGCGCCACACCCGTGCCCACCGCCACGCCCTCGCCTAAGCGCGCGAGCTCGCCCGCAGCGGTCTCGGGCTCGGCGATCAACGGCAGGTCGCGCAGGTCCTCGAGCCGCATGCCGTGGACCTCGACCCCGCTCGCGCGCCCCGCACCGGAAGCCATCACCTGCCCCTTGATCGCGGGCGCCGCACTCACCACCCCCGGAACCGCGGCGAGCCGCGCGCCGAGCGCGTCGTAATCCTCGATCAGCCGGCTCGAGATGCCGTCCGCCCCGGCCTCGGGCGCATAGAAGACGCTCGCATGCGCGTTGGCGCCGAGGATGCGGTCGGTGAACTCCTCGCGAAAGCCGATCATCACCGCCTGGACGACGATCAGCGTCGCCACCCCGAGCATCACCCCGATCAGCGAATACCAGGCGATCACGGAGATGCCGCCCTCCTTGCGCCGCGCCCGCAGGTAGCGCCAGGCGATCGCCCATTCGAACGGCGCAAAAGGCATGGGACCGGTCGGCACTCTGATCACACCTCTGCTGCGGCGCGCGGAAAGTGTTGGGGATGTGCGGCAAGGTCAAGCCGTTTCCCGCGCCCGAGCCTCGCTGTTAGCAAACCATTGACCATCGGCGGCGCAATAACTGCGAAAATTAACCGCATGGTAGGCGATTGTCGCACATGTGCCGGAAGCCGGCGGAAGATACCGGCACTGTGGCTGGCGAGGAGTGTGATGGAGCAGGAAGGGGACCACCGCAGTTGTGGACAAGCGGCGACGGACGCGCCGAGCCGCATCGAACAGGCCTTCGACCTCCTGCCGTCGGCGATCCTCGTGCTCGGCGAGGACCTCGGCCTCGTCGCTTGCAACCGTGCCGCACAGCACCTTCTCGGCCTCGACCGCAGTCCCGCGGCCGGAACGGACCTCCAACACGCGCTCGCCTCGTCGCGGCACCTGCACGCGACGGACCAGCATGTTCTCGCCGATGCGATTCGCAGCCTCGGAGCCGGCGACGTTAGCGAGACGCGCATCGAAATTGGGCAGCGACGGGTATTTCAGCTCACGGGCGGCGGATCACCGGGCGCCCGCATCGTTTCTATCATCACAGAGGCCGCGAATCCGCGCCCGCCGAGCAGTTCGAGCGAGTTGGACGACTTGACCGGCCTCCTCAACCGCAACGCGTTTCGCGAATGTCTCTCGGATGCCGAGATCGAGATGCGTATGAACGGACGGCCGGTGGCGCTGCTGTTTCTCGACCTCGACCGTTTCAAGCAGGTGAACGACACGCTCGGCCATCCGATCGGCGACATCCTTCTCACCCGTGTCGCCGAGCGGATGAGTAAGGCCCTGCGCTCCGAAGATATTATTGGACGCCTGGGCGGCGACGAGTTCGGCGTGCTCACCACGAATGTCGCGCCCGAGTCGATCCAGGCCTTGAGCGATCGGCTGATCGACCTGGTGAGCCGCCCCTACCTCGTCGGCGGACACCTCATCAGCATCGGCGTCAGCATCGGGGCTGCGCTGATGCCGGAAGACGCCGAGTCCGCCGATCAACTCGCGACCTGTGCCGATCTCGCGCTCTACCGGGCCAAGGATGAGGGCCGAGGCGTGCTGAAACGCTACCTGCCGGAGATGTCCGAACAGGCCGCCGCGCGGCGGATTCTGGAACTGGACTTGCGCAAGGCCGTGCTGCTCGGCGAATTCGAGCTGTCCTATCAGCCGCAGATGGCCATCGACGGCAACCGTGTCGTCGGCTTCGAGGCGTTGCTGCGCTGGAACCACCCCAAGCGGGGCCGGGTTTCTCCCCTCGAATTTATCTCTCTGGCCGAAGAAACCGGCCAGATCGTCGCGATCGGGGAGTGGGTGCTCCGCACCGCGGTCCGCGAAGCGAGCACCTGGCCGGAAACCGTTTCGATCGCCGTAAATCTCTCGCCGGTGCAATTCCGCAGCAGCACGCTCGTTTCGATCGTGGCGGACGTTCTGGCCGAAACCGGACTTGCGCCGCACCGGCTCGAACTGGAGGTCACCGAGGGCGTGCTCCTCGCTGACGAGCGGCACAACATCGCCCTGCTCGCCGAGCTTCAGGCGCTGGGCGTGCGCATTGCCATCGACGACTTCGGCACCGGCTATGCCTCGCTCGCCTATCTAAAGCGGTTCTCCTTCAATAAGATCAAGATCGACCAGAGCTTCGTGCGGGAGATGATCGACAATCCCGACAGCGATGCCATCGTTGAGGCGATCGTCTCGCTTGGTTCGCGGCTCGGCATGACCACCATCGCCGAGGGTGTCGAGACGGTCGAGGAACTCGCTCGCATCCGCGCCCACGGCTGCGTGGCGGTGCAGGGCTACCTGACCGGTCGGCCGATGAACGATCTCGACGTGCGCCAGTTGCTCGGCCTCCAGCCGCAACCGCAAGCCGCACGAGCCTGAACGTCAACCAACCACTTAACCTGAAGAGATCTGACATGACCGAACAACTTTACCGCCTCGCCTATTACAGCCGCAACGCGCTGCCGGACGACGCCGACATGGGCGTCGAACTTCAGCGCATCCTCGACGCGTCGCGCAAGAACAACGCCCGAGCCAACGTCACCGGAGCGCTGCTCTTTAATCGCGGTTGCTTCGGCCAAATCCTCGAAGGCACCTGTGACGATGTCGAACGTGTCTTCGAGACCGTCCAGAATGATCCGCGCCACACGAGCGTCGTCGCCCTGCAGTTCGAAGCGGTACCCGAGCGCGGCTTCGGGCCTTGGGCAATGGCGCATGTCGGAGCGGCCGCGTTCGACGGCGCGGGATACGACGCCATGAGCAAGGCCATCGACGTGAACCCAGCCAGTTGCGCTGGAACGGATCTTTTCGACGCGCTGCGCGGCGTGATGCTCGCACATGGACCAACCCGTTCCAAGACCTGGTCCGGACGACGGGCCGAGTAGCCGGCCGCCGCCCCCTTGGTAGCGCGCCGGCTCCGGCGCCCCGCTGCTCAGATCCCGGAGTAGATCTGCGCCACCCGCGCCACCGCCGCCTCGGGCGTCAGCTCCAGGCTCTCGCCGCTCCGCCGCGAGGTCAGCTCGACCGTGCCGGCTTTCAGCCCCCGCGGCCCTACGGTGATCCGCCAGGGCAGGCCGATCAGGTCCATCGTCGCGAATTTCGCTCCCGCGCGCTCATTGCGGTCGTCGTAGAGCGGATCGAGCCCGGCCTGCGTCAGATGCCCGTAGAGCCCCTCGCAGGCGGCATCCGCCGCCGCGTCGCCCTGCTTGAGGTTGACGAGCCCGACCCCGAAGGGCGTAACCCCCTCGGGCCAGACGATGCCCCGCTCGTCGTGGCTCGCCTCGATG
>JBBQRM010000161.1:0-6699 GCA_038214855.1 Rhodobacterales bacterium
ACAAGGCACAGGCTCAACGGCACAAACCAGTTGCCCCGCGCCATCGAAGGCGTCAAATTCCCCGACGGCGTCGCCCAACCCGACGCCAACCAGAGCCGCGCCGCCTGATCACGCCGCGTCACCCAGAATCAACCATAGCTCCGCTTGGCGGGTAACTAGCGCCTTTTGTTACCCCCGCGGCACCTTCCAACAAATGACCTTGCGGCCTATCCTACAACTCCCTGTAACTTAACGGTTTTTTGGCGGACTGGAGAGGATTCGAACCCCCGACCCCTTGATTCGTAGTCAAGTGCTCTATCCAACTGAGCTACCAGTCCTTGAGGCCGGGATAACCGCGCGTGCGGGGCGGTGCAAGGGTGAATTATGGCCGCGTGGGCCCGCTCAGAGGATCATCAGGCGGATGAGATAGGCGAGTGCCGCCACCGCCGCGACGCCGAGCGCCCAGAAGACCGCAAACCAGCCGAACTTGCGCAGCGTCCCTCGCATGAGCCCTCAGTGATAGCCGTGCGCAGGATCGATCTTGCCGCGAAACACCCAGTAGGCATAGACGGTATAGGCGAGGATCATCGGGATCAGAACCATCGCGCCGACGAGCAGGAACCACAGGCTCTCGTCGGGGGCTGCCACGTCCCAGATCGTGAGCGTCGGCGGCACGATATAGGGATAGAAGCTGATCCCGAGCCCGGTGAAGGACAGCACGAACATCGCAAGCGAGGCCATGAACGGCCAAGCGTCGCGCCCCTCGCGCAGGCCGCGCACGAAGAAATACCCTGCGACTAGGAGAAGCACCGGCACCCAGAGAGTGAAGAGCACGTTCGGCAGCGAGAACCAGCGGTCGAGATAGGCGGGCTCCAGAAACGGCGTGATCAGGCTGACGAGCCCGATGAGCACGAGGGTCGCCGCCCCGGTGATCCAGGAGAACCGCGCCGCACGGTCGCGCACGTAGCCGTCGGTCTTCAGCACCAGCCAGGTCGCGCCCTGCATCGCGTACGCGACGACCAGGGCGGCACCGGTGAGGATCGAGAATGGGGTGAACCAGTCCCAGTTGCCGCCGCCGTAGGCGCGTCCTTCGACCGCGATCCCCTGGACCAGCGCCCCGAGTGCCACGCCCTGGGCGAAGGCCGCCATGACGGAGCCTGCGAAGAACGACAGGTCCCACAGGAACTTGCCGCGCTTGGTGCGCCAGCGGAACTCGAAGGCGACGCCGCGGAACACCAGCGCCAGCAGCATGGCGATAATCGGGGCGTAGAGCGCGGGCATGATCACCGCATAGGCGAGCGGGAACACGGCGAAGAGGCCGCCGCCGCCGAGGATCAGCCAGGTCTCGTTGCCGTCCCAGACCGGGGCCACGGTGTTCATCGCGAGGTCGCGGTTGGGCGTACCGCGCAGGAAGGGAAAGAGGATCCCCACGCCGAGGTCGAAGCCGTCGAGCACCACATAGGCGAGCACCGCAAAGGCGATCAGCCCAGCCCAGACGAAGGCGAGATCGAACGGCATCGGCGTTTCCTTACTCTGCGGGGACGAAGCTGTCGTCGACCGAAGGCGCCGGGGTGACGCCTGCGGTGCGGGTCGGGCCGAGGTCGTCGATCGACGGCGGCGCCTCGGGCGGCCGGTGCAGCAGGCGCAGGATGTAGAAGGTGCCGGCGCCGAAGACCGCGAAGTAGATGACGATGAAAGCCACGAGCGAGGCGGCCACCGCCGGCGTCTCGATCGGCGACAGGCTTTCGGAGGTGCGCAGCAGCCCGTAGACGGTGAAGGGCTGGCGGCCCACCTCGGTCGTGACCCAGCCGGCGAGCACCGCGACAAAACCCATCGGCCCCATGGCGACGGCCGCACGCAGCAGCCAGCGGTCGTCGAAGAGTCGACCCCGCCACCAGCGCCAGGTCGCCCAGAGGCCCAGGCCCAGCATGGCGAAGCCGAGGCCCACCATCAGGCGGAAGGTCCAGAAGACCACCTCCGCCGGTGGACGGGCATCGGCGGGAAAGTCCTTGAGCCCCTGAACTTCGCCGTTCAGGCTGTGGGTGAGGATGAGCGAGCCGAGCTTCGGGATCTCGAGCGCGTAGCGCGTCACCTCGGCCTCGTCGTCCGGGATGCCGAACAGGATCAGCGGCGCGCCGGCTCGGCCGTCGTAGTGGCCCTCCATCGCCGCGATCTTGGCCGGTTGGTGCTCGAAGGTGTTGATGCCGTGCAGATCGCCTGCGACGATCTGGAGAGGTGCCACCACGACGAGCATCCCCATCGCCATCGTGAACATCCGTCGCGCCGCCGGATGGTCTCGCTCGTGGCGCAGCAGATGCCAGCCGGCGACCCCGCCCACGACCAGCGCCGTCGTGAGATACGAGGCCAGCACCATGTGCGTGAGGCGGTAGGGAAACGACGGATTGAAGACGATCGCCCACCAGTCGACCGGCACGAACTGCCCCGCGTCGTTGATGCCATAGCCGGTGGGCGTGTGCATCCACGAATTGACCGACAGGATCCAGAAGGCCGAGCCGAGCGTGCCGACCGCGACCATCAGCGTCGCCACGAAATGCAGGCCCGGTCCGACCTTGGTGCGGCCGAAGAGCATCACGCCGAGGAATCCCGCCTCGAGGAAGAAGGCGCTGAGCACCTCGTAGGCCATCATCGGGCCGAGGACGGGCCCCACCTTGTCGGAGAAGACCGACCAGTTCGTGCCGAACTGGTAGGACATCACGATGCCCGAAACCACGCCCATGCCGAAGGCCACGGCGAAGACGATCCGCCAATAGTTGAAGAGCCGGAGGTAGAGCTCGTCCTTCGTCCAGAGGTGCAGGCCGTTCAGGACCGCGAGATAGCTGGCGAGCCCGATGGAGAAAGCCGGGAAAATGATGTGGAACGCGACGGTGAACGCGAACTGAAAGCGTGCCAGCTCCAGTGCTTCGAGCCCGAACATCGCCGCCGCCTTTCGCTTCTCGCGTTATCCGCCTTACCTCCTATGTAGAGCCGCCCCCCGCGCCTTGCCAGCGCTGCACGCCACGCCGGGACGCATCGCCGCAGCCGGCCGTCGGGAGTCGGGCACTGGTCTTGGGGCGGCGCCGGACCCCCCTGCGTTAGCTGAGATTGACATCCAGTAAATTCGGGAGACTTTTCCCTGCCAAATCAATGCGCCTCGCCATGTCGCACGGTGCGACACCCTCCTGGCCGCCCGGAATCGCTTCCCGCGGCCGCTCCGCGACCGACCCGTCCCGCTTGCAAAATCCGCGATTTCCGCAATGATCCGCCCAGAGCCGTCGCAAGGACGGCCTTGCCGGAGCCCGTCTCCGGAACGCCGCAATTCGGGAGGTAATCCATGCGTATCCCCAGCCTGCTGGCCGCGGCCAGCCTCGTCACCCTCGCCGCCGCCCCGGCCTTCGCCCAGTGCGACCCGGGCGAGACCGAGATCAAGTTCGCCCATGTCACCAATGCCGACAAGCATCCCAAGGGGATCGCGGCGAGCCTGTTCGCCGAGCGGGTGAACGCCGAGATGGACGGCAAGGTCTGCGTCGAGGTCTATCCCAACTCGACGCTCTACGACGACGACAAGGTGCTCGAGGCGATGCTCGCGGGCGATGTCCAGATGGCAGCGCCCTCGCTGTCGAAGTTCGAGACCTTCAGCAAGAAGTTCCGGCTGTTCGACCTGCCCTTCATCTTCGAGGACATCGCCGCGGTCGATCGCTATCAGGCCTCCGAGGAGGGGCAGGCGCTGCTGACCTCGATGGAGCGCAAGGGCCTCACCGGCCTCGCGTTCTGGCATTCGGGAATGAAGCAGATGTCGGCGAACAAGCCGCTTCTCATGCCTGAGGACGCGAAGGGGCTGAAGTTCCGGATCCAGCCCTCCGACGTGCTCCAGGCGCAGTTCGAGGCATTGGGGGCCAACCCGCAGAAGATGGCCTTCTCCGAGGTCTACGGCGCGCTCCAGACCGGCGTCGTCGACGGGCAGGAAAACTCCTGGTCCAACATCTACGGCCAGAAGTTCTTCGAGGTTCAGGACGGCGTGACCCAGACCGATCACGGCGTGCTCGACTACCTCGTCGTTGTCCCGACCGAATGGTGGAATGGCCTGCCTGACGACGTGCGCACCCAGCTTGCGACGATCATGGACGAGGTGACGAGCGAACGGAACGTGGCGGTCACCGATATCGAGGATCAGTCCAGGCAGGCGATCATCGACGCAGGCAGCGAAGTGCGCGAGCTCACCCCCGAGCAGCGTCAGGCCTGGGTCGATGCGATGCGCCCGGTCTGGGACCAGTTCGCCGGCGAGATCGGCCAGGACGTGATCGACGGCGCGCTCACCTACAACGAGCAGGCGATCAACTAAAGCCACCGCCCCATCGGGCCGCCGCGCGCGGCCCGATGGGGCGCGCGCGGCGCAGGCTCTGCCGGTTCGCGCGTGCTCGCCATCGTCGAGGGGGATCCCGGATGTCTTTCGTGCCGAAGACCAGGCTGGGGCGCGTCGTCAACGAGATCGAGGAGACGCTGATTGCCCTCATCCTGGGGCTGATGACGCTCGTGACCTTCGCCAACGTCGTCGCCCGTTACGTGTTCAACTCCAACATCCTGTGGGCGCTCGAGACGACGGTGTTCCTCTTCGCCTGGCTGGTGCTTCTCGGCGTCAGCTACCTGGTGAAGATCTCGGGGCATCTCGGCGTCGATGCCGCGGTGCGCCTGCTCGCGCCCGGACCGCGCCGGTCGGTGACGCTGCTGGCGGCGGGGATCTGCATCGCCTATGCCCTGCTGCTCACCATCGGCTCCTGGAACTACTGGCTGCCGTTCGTCGGAAGCCAGGTCTGGTACGAGGTGAACGACATCGTGATGCCCGACTGGCTGCGCTTCATCGAGCCGCTGCTGAACGAGGGCGAGCCCTACGAGAAGCTGCCGCGGTTCATTCCCTATGTCGTGCTGCCCGTTGGCATGACGCTGCTCACCTTCCGGTTCCTCGAGGCGGCATGGAGGATCTGGACCGGCGAGAGCGAGCTGATGATCGCGAGCCACGAAGCCGAGGCGATGCTCGAGGAGACATCGGTCGATCCGGACAGGGAGCGCTGAGCCGTGGACGTGGTTCTGCTCTTCGTGCTCGTCGTCGGCCTGATGCTGATCGGCGTGCCGATTGCCGTCAGCCTGGGGCTGTCGTCGATCATCTTCATGCTCGCCTTCTCCGACGCTTCGCTGGGGTCCGTCGCACAGCAGCTCTTCAACGCCTTCGCGGGGCACTACACACTGCTCGCGATCCCGTTCTTCATCCTCGCCTCGACCTTCATGTCGACCGGGGGCGTCGCCAAGCGCATCATCCGCTTCGCCATCGCCTGCGTCGGCCACTTGCGCGGCGGGCTCGCGATCGCGTCGGTTCTGGCGTGCATGCTCTTTGCGGCGCTCTCGGGGTCGTCGCCGGCGACGGTGGTGGCGATCGGCTCGATCTGCATCGCCGGCATGACCCAGGTGGGCTATTCCAAAGACTTCGCCGCCGGGGTGATCTGCAACGCCGGCACGTTGGGCATCCTGATACCGCCCTCGATCGTGATGGTCGTCTATGCTGCCGCGGTCGACGTTTCGGTCGGGCGGCTGTTTCTGGCGGGCGTGCTGCCGGGGCTGCTCGCGGGATTCATGCTGATGGTGGGGATCTACGTGGCCGCGCGCTGGCGCGGCCTGCCGTCGCAGCCCTGGGCCGGGTGGGGCGAGGTGCTGACCTCGGCGCGCGAGGCGGGTTGGGGTCTCTTCCTGATCGTGATCATCCTGGGCGGCATCTACGGCGGCGTCTTCACTCCGACCGAGGCCGCCGCCGTCGCCGCGGTCTACGCTTTCGTGATCGCGAACTTCGTCTACCGCGATATGGGACCGCTGCACGACCCGCAGGCCGCGCGCAACGTCTCGCTGTGGCGCAGGCCCTGGGCGCTGGCGACGGCCTGGGTCCATCGGGATGCGCGCCGCGCGCTTTTCGAGGCCGGCAAGATCACGATCATGCTGATGTTCATCATCGCGAACGCGCTGATCCTCAAGCACGTGCTGACCGACGAGCAAATCCCTCAGGCCGTGACCCGGGCCCTGCTCGCCGCGGGCTTCGGCCCGGTCACCTTCCTGATCGCGGTCAACGTCATTCTCTTGATCGGCGGCCAGTTCATGGAGCCATCGGGTCTGGTGGTGATCGTGGCGCCGCTGGTCTTTCCCATCGCCATCGAGCTCGGGATCGACCCGATCCATCTCGGCATCATCATGGTGGTGAACATGGAGATCGGCATGATCACCCCGCCGGTGGGGCTCAACCTCTTCGTGACGTCGAGCGTGGCCGAGATGCCGCTGATCGACGTGGTGCGCGCGGCGCTTCCGTGGCTTGGCATCCTCTTCGTCTTCCTGATAATCGTCACCTACGTGCCGGCGATTTCGACGTTTCTGCCGACCGCGTTCATGGGACCTGAGCTGATCATCCGCTGAGCGCTGCAGGGCAATCGGGTGAATAAATTGGTGACAAGCTGCTGAAGTGATGAATCTGTCGAAGTCCTCTTGGTCTGAGGAGGACGGTGTCGATGGGTTTGGAGTCGCGTGGTTGCGAGGCGGTTGCGGGGGCCGTTGTTTTTCTGCGCTATTTCGAGGATTTGCCGGATCCGCGGCAGCGCGCCAAGGTGATGTATCCGCTGCCGGAAGTGCTGCTGCTGTGCCTTCTGGCCGTTCTGGCGGGAGCCGAGACCGTCACCGGTATCGCGCCCG
>JBBQRM010000162.1:0-6698 GCA_038214855.1 Rhodobacterales bacterium
GATCGATGCGCTGATCGCGCAGCGCGACAGCGACATGATCTGCATCTACGTCGCGGTGGGACAGAAGACCTCGAGCGTGCGCCGCGCCGTCGACGCGCTGCAGGCGCAGGGCAATTTCGCGCGCTGCATCGTGCTGGTCGCGGGATCGTCCAGCGCACCGGGGCTGCAGTGGATCGCGCCCTATGCCGGCATGACCATGGCCGAGCATTTCCGCGACAAGGGCCAGCACGCCCTGATCGTGATCGACGACCTGTCGAAACATGCCGCCACCCACCGCGAGATCGCGCTCCTGACCCGGCAATCGCCGGGGCGCGAGGCCTATCCGGGCGATGTATTCTACATCCATGCGCGGCTCCTGGAGCGGGCGGCCAAGCTGTCGAAGGCGCGCGGCGGCGGCTCGCTGACCGCCCTGCCGATTGCCGAGACCGACTCGGGCAACCTGTCGGCCTATATCCCGACCAATCTGATCTCGATCACCGACGGTCAGATCGTGCTGGATGCGGCCCTGTTCCATCAGGGCCAGAAACCGGCCGTCGATGTGGGTCTGAGCGTCAGCCGGGTGGGCGGCAAGACGCAGGCGCCGGTGCTGCGTAAGGCGGCGGGGACGCTGCGGCTCGACTACGCGCAGTTCCTGGAGCTCGAGGTCTTCACCCGGTTCGGCGGCATGCCCGATGGCCGCGTGCGCCAGCAGCTGACGCGCGGAGCCCGGATCAGGGAGGCCCTGCGCCAGCCCCAGCACGCGCCGTTCCGTCTGGCCGACGAGGTCGCGCTGATGCTCGCCGTCCAGGCGGGGCTGCTGGATGCCTTGCCGCTCCCGGCCGTAACGGCGTTCCGCGCCGGTCTGCCGGCGGCACTCAACGCGGACGCCCCGGATGTCCTGAGCGCCCTTGCCAGGACCGGGACGCTCGACCCGACCGCGCGCGAGGGTCTTCTGACGGCGCTCACCCGACTTGCCGCTTCGCTGTCCGAGGCCACGCCGGACGGGAGCGCGACCGACGAGACCGCGGGGCCGGTCCAGCCATGACAGAACGGCTCGCCGATATCAGTGCCCGGATCGACGGCATCCGCCAGCTCGGGTCCGTGGTAAACGCCATGAAGGGCATCGCCGCCGCCCGCGCCAACGAGGCCCGAACTCAGGTCTTGGCAGTCGACAGCTACGCGGCGACCATCGCGGCGGCGATGGCGCGGGTCATCGGGCCGGACGCCAGCCTGTCCGAAGAGAAACCCGGACCTGATCAGCACAGGACCGGCCTGCTCGTGTTCTGCGCCGAGCAGGGCTTCGCCGGTGCGTTCAGCGAGCGCGTGCTCGACAGCGTCGGTGCGGACCTTGCCCCCGCCACCCTGTTCCTGATCGGAACCCGGGGCCTGTCCGTCGCCAGCGCCCAGGGCCTTACCCCGCACTGGACGGCGGCCCTGCCGTCGCACACCCCCGGCATCCCGAAGCTTGCCGATCGCATCACCCAGGCGATCTATGGCGACGTGGCCGCGGGCCGGATCGACCGTCTGGACGTCGTGTTTACGGGCTGGGTGTCCGGACGCCCGGCAGTCGTGCGGCAGGGTCTCTTTCCGCTCGATCTGTCCGGTCTCCCGCCGGCCGCGGGAGACCGTCCTCTGACGCAGGTTCCCGCCGCCGCTCTGATCGACAGTCTGGGCCAGGACTATTTCCACGCGCTGGTCTCCAAGGCGGCGCTGCACGCCTTCGCCGCCGAGAACGAGGCGCGGATGGAGGCGATGTCCGCAGCCGGCAGCCAGATCGCCCGCGAGCTCGAGACCTTTCAGGCCACGCTGCGCCGCGTTCGGCAGGAGGCGATCACCGCCGAGATCATCGAGCTCGGCACCGGCGCCACTTCTGCGCGAGAGGCGGGATGAATCCAGCAGTCACAGGCGTAGGCGTGTGTCGGGAGCGGAAATGATCCACCTATCCGCGCGGACCCGCGCCCCGGAACTGAGCCTCGTCAGCATAAGGGACGTCGGCGACATCGCGGTGATGCTGGCGAGCGGCGGCGCGCGGCGGGTTTCAGGCGACATCGCCTGTGTCGATGGAGGCCTCCGTGTTCGCGCTTGAATCAGGTGAGATCGCTGCGACCATGCAGTATATCGAGAACAGGACCTATGACGAGATCTCGGTCGGCGACAGCGCCGAGCTGACGCGCACGCTGAAGCCGCAGGATATCGAGCTGTTCGCCGTGATGTCGGGCGACGTGAACCCGGCACATGTGGATGCGGACTACGCCAGGACCGACATGTTTCACGGGATCATCGTCCATGGCATGTGGGGCGGCGCGCTTATCTCCGCCGTGCTTGGCACCGAACTGCCCGGTCCGGGCACGATCTTCCTCGACCAGAGCCTCAAGTTCGAGGCCCCGGTGGGGCTGGGCGATACCGTCACCGTGCGGGTTGAGGTGACGGAAAAACACGACAAGGGCCGCCTGCTCCTGGCCTGCACCTGTCTCAACCAGGACGGCAAGATAGTGATCGAAGGCGTCACCCGCGTCATCGCCCCGCACGAGAAGGTCCGCCGCCCCCGCGTCGTCCTGCCCGAGGTGCATCTGCACGTGCAAGGTGCGCAATATGCCAGGCTGATCGCGGCGACCGAAGCCCTGACACCGGTGCGCACCGCCATCGTTCATCCCTGCGACGCGCTGTCCGTGACCGGCGCGCTGGACGCCGCGCATCAGGGCATGATCGTGCCCATTCTGGTCGGGCCGAGGGGAAAGATCGATGCCGCTGCCAAGGCGGCCGGGCGCAGCCTCGACGGGATCGAGATCGTCGATACGCCGCACAGCCATGCCGCTGCCGCTACGGCGGTGGCGCTTGTCCGGTCGGGAAAGGTGGCCGCGATGATGAAGGGCTCCCTGCACACCGACGAGCTGATGGAAGCCGTTGTCGACGCGGCCATCGGCCTCAGGACCGAGCGGCGGATGAGCCATGTCTACGTGCTCGACGTGCCGACCTACCCGAAACCGCTGCTGATCACCGATGGAGCGATCAACATCTATCCCGACCTCGCGATCAAGCGCGACATCGTTCAAAATGCCATCGACCTCGCGCTCTCGCTCGGGATCGTGGTACCAAAGGTGGCGATCCTCTCGGCGGTCGAGACGGTCAACCCCCGGATCGCCTCGACGCTCGACGCTGCGGCTTTGTGCAAGATGGCCGACCGGGGCCAGATCACCGGCGGGCTGATCGACGGGCCGCTCGCCTTCGACAACGCCATCTCTCCGGCGGCGGTCGCGGCAAAAGGCATTCGGTCGGACGTGGCCGGCGTGGCCGACATTCTGGTCGCGCCCGATCTGGAAGCGGCCAACATGATGGCCAAGCAGCTGATCTACCTTGCCGGGGCCGACGCGGCCGGCATCGTGCTCGGTGCACGGGTGCCGATCATCCTGACCAGCCGGGCCGACAGTCCGATGTCGCGGCTCGCCTCCTGCTCGCTGGCGCAGCTCTTCGTCAGCCACAAGGCGACGCCATTGCCATGACGGACGCTATCCTCGTGCTGAACGCGGGGTCCTCCAGCCTCAAGTTCGCGGTCTACCCGGATCGGTCGGGCGAACCGTCCCCGATCCTGCGCGGCAAGATCGGCGGGATCGGAACCGACTTGACCATTTCCGCGCAGAGTGGCGAGGGCATTGCGCTGCGGCCCGACCAGCTCATGCGGCTCGATTCCTGCGCACAACGCGACGCCCTCATCCCTGCCTTTCTTGACTGGCTGGACAGCCACCAGCGCGGCGTCACCATCACGGCAGCCGGACATCGCGTGGTGCATGGGGGCCGCGATCATGACGGGCCGGCGCGGGTCACCGCGGCGCTGCTTGCCGAACTCGATGCGCTCGTGCCGCTCGCGCCGCTGCACCAGCCACACAATCTGGCAGCGATCCGGATCGTTGCCGCCTCGGCGCCCGACCTGCCCCAGGTCGCCTGCTTCGATACCAGCTTCCACCGCACCCAGGACAGGCTCGCGCAGCTCTTCGCCCTGCCGCGGGCGCTGACCGAGGCGGGCATCCTTCGCTACGGATTTCACGGGCTCTCCTACGACTACATCGCCAGCACCTTGCCCGCCCATCTCGGCGACCGGGCCGACGGTCGCGTGGTTGTTGCCCATCTCGGCAACGGGGCCAGCATGTGCGCCATGAAAGACCGCCGCAGCGTCGCGACAAGCATGGGCTTCACCACGTTGGACGGACTGATGATGGGCAGACGCTGCGGCGCGCTCGACCCCGGCGTCGTGCTCCATCTGATCCAGGAGATGGGCATGACTGCCCGCGAGATCGCAACCCTTCTCTACGAGGAATCCGGCCTCCTGGGCGTCTCGGGCATCAGCAACGACATGGCGGTCCTGCAGGCCAGCGCCGTGCCCTGGGCGCGCGAGGCGATAGAGCTGTTCTGCTATCGAGCCGCCGGCGAACTGGCAGCCTCGGCCACCGCCATCGGCGGCCTCGACGCCATCGTCTTCACGGCAGGTATCGGCGAGAATTCTGCGCTGGTTCGCAGGCGCGTCTGTGATCGGCTCGACTGGATGGGGGTCGCGCTCGACGCGGCGGCGAACGAAAGCCACGCCACCCGCATCGGTTCGATGAGGTCCGATGTCGATGTACTGGTCATCCCGACCGACGAAGAAGCCGTCATCGCGCTGGCGACGCAGGCGCTGTCCATCGCTGCGGCGATGCCCAACGCGATCTAGCGACACCGAAAGCAGTTGGCCCGGATCACGTTTGTGATGCGCGTCAAGCCCGACCCACCCCACCCCACCGCGGCTCGGCGTCGAGGTATCCTGATCTGCGTCAGCAAATTCGGACCGACGGAAGGCTGACGCCTTCGCCAGTCTTCAAGATCCGGTCCATCGACCACTCTCCCTCTCCGCGGCGGCCGATGGGTCCGGCGCGGGGGTTTGCGCGCGGGGGCTCAGCCGGTACATCGGTGCGGGACGAGGCAGCACGGAGGCAGACCATGAGCCGAGCAGGCGGCGCCGGAAGGGCCCTGGGGCTCGCGCTGATGCTCGGGGCCTGCGGCGGCGGCGATGCGGCGGGACCGGCCTCGACCGACCCGCTCGGCCTCAGCTTCGAGGATGTGGCGCAGCCCGCGGCCTTCGCCCGCGAGGGGCCCGCCACCCGAGCCGGCCCCGGGGAGGCCGAAGGGTCCTGGGCGGTCGTCGCGGACCTGCCTCGCCCCGAGGCTGCGCTGGTCGTGAACCTCGAGTCCGGGGCGCGGACGCGGGTCGCGCTGTTCGAGGGTGCGCCCGGGGCCGGCGCCGCGGTTCGGCTGTCGGCGGCCGCGGCGGAGGCGTTGGGGATCGGCGAGCGCACCGTGCCGGTCCGGGTGACGGCGCTGCGCCGCGAGCCGCGGCTGCGCGGGCGCGGCGACGTGTTTTGACACAAGCCCCCGCTTCGCCTATCCAGATGCCGTTCGACCCGTCCCGCGCCCGGAGAACCCCCGATGAGCCTCGCCGCCCGACTCCTCGGCCCCGCCCTCGGTGCGATCACCCTTCTTACGCCGATGTCGCTCGCGGCCTTCGAGACCGAGGCGGGCAGCGCGCTCGCCGTCGATCACGCCACCGGCATGGTGCTCTTCGAGAAGAACGCGGAGGAGCCGCTGCCGACGGCGTCGATGTCGAAGCTGATGACGCTCTACATGCTCTTCGACGCGATCCGAAGCGGCCGCGTCGATCTCGACACGAAGTTCGCGGTCAGCAGCAAGGCCCAAGCGATGGGCGGGTCGCGGATGTTCGTCGAGGCCGGCAACGAGGTTCGGGTCGAGGACCTGATCCACGGGATCATCGTGCAGTCCGGCAACGACGCCTGCGTGGTGGTCGCCGAGGGGCTCGCGGGCACCGAAGCAGCCTTCGCCGAGGCGATGACCCGGCGCGCGCGCGAGCTCGGCCTCGAGCACACCGTGCTGAAGAACGCGTCCGGCTGGCCCGAGGAGGGCCATGTGATGAGCGCCCAGGACATGGTGTCGCTGTCGCGGCACATCATCGAGGAGTTCCCCGAGTTCTACGACTTCTTCGACGAGACCGAGTTCACCTGGAACGGCATCACCCAACAGAACCGCAACCCGCTGCTGAAGCTCGGCATCGGCGCGGACGGGCTGAAGACCGGCCACACGTCGGAGGCCGGCTACGGGCTCGTCGGCTCGGCGGTCCAGGACGGCCAGCGCATCGTCTTCATGGTGAGCGGCCTTCCGAGCGACGCCGCGCGCGCCGCCGAGACCGCGGCGCTGGTCAGATGGGCCTACACCGCCTTCGAGACGGTGAAGTTCTTCGACGCGCAGGACGTCGTGACCGAGGCCGAGGTCTGGCTGGGCGAGGCGCCGAGCGTGCCGCTGGTCGCGCCCGCCGACCTGCAGATGCTCGTGCCGGTGGAGGCGCTGGACGCCGTCAGCGCCCGCGTCGTCTACGATGGTCCGATCGAGGCGCCGATCGTCGCCGGTCAGCCGGTCGCACGGCTCGAAGTCGCGGTGCCGGGCCGCGAGACCGTCGGCTTCGATCTCGTCGCCGGCGCCGACGTGGCGCGCGGCGGTCTGATGACCCGGGTGAACGCCGCCGCGCGGCTGACGCGCGACCGGGCCGTGGGGCTGCTGCCGGGGCGCGACTGAGACGGTGCCGCGCGGGCGCTTCATCACCTTCGAGGGCGTCGACGGCGCCGGCAAATCGACCCAGGCGCGCCTGCTCGCAAGCCGCCTGCGTGCGGGCGGCTGCGAGG
>JBBQRM010000163.1:0-6660 GCA_038214855.1 Rhodobacterales bacterium
GCTCTCGTCCGCCTCAAACGTTGTGCGAATTGCGCCCAGCGCGCGCAGCTCCGCCCGCGACAGCCGCAGACGTCCGGTCCAGTCCGCGGACCAACCGAGCGCCGCCAGCCGCCGCTGCCAGCGCGGAGGGAGGCCGAGCTCCCGCTCGAGCCGCACCAGCCCCGGCAGGTTATCCGCTCGTGCGCTGGGAAGGACCCGCCCGAGGATCCCCGTCTGCGCCATCGCCGCCAGCGCCTGCGCCGGATCGGGCGCGGCGAGGAGCTTGCGCATCTCCGCCCCCACCCGCTCGTGTGACAGGCGCGCGAGCCCCGCCTGCGCCGCGGCGCAGGCCGCGAGGCCGGCCGGGTCGAGGCCTGCACCGCGGTCCCCGTACCAGGCGTGGAAGCGGAAGAACCGCAGGATCCGCAGCAGATCCTCGGCGATGCGCGCCGCCGGATCGCCGACGAACCGCACCCGCCCCGCGCGCAGGTCCGGGAGCCCGCCGAGCGGGTCGAGCACGGTTCCGTCGGGTTCCGCGTAGAGGGCGTTCATGGTGAAGTCACGCCGCGCCGCGTCCTCGGCGACCCCGCCGGTGAAGACGACGACGGCATGGCGCCCGTCGGTCTCGACGTCGCGCCGGAAGGTGGTGATCTCGAACGGCCGCCCGCCGCTGAGCACCGTCACCGTGCCGTGGGCGATCCCGGTCGGCACCGGGCGCAGCCCGGCGGCCTCCGCCAGCCGCATCACCGCCTCGGGAAGCGCGTCGGTCGCGAGATCGACGTCGGCCACCGCACGCCCCATGAGCGCGTTGCGCACGCAGCCGCCGACGAAGAGCGCCCGGTGCCCGCCGCCGGTCAGCATGTCGCAGACCGCCCGCGTCGGCGGGGCGCTGACCCAGGCGTCGGCGAGACGGGTCACGTCGCCCCCGCCTCCTGGCGGTCGAGCCGGTCCGCGAGCATCCGAAGCATCCGCGCCGTCGCCCCCCAGATGTAGTAGGGTCCGAAGGCCACCACGTAGTAGCGCCGCCAGCCGCCCTGCCAGCGGCGACCGTGCACCTGGAAGTTGCCCGCATCGAGCACATGGCCGAGCGGCACCTCGAAGACCTCCGCCACCTCGCTCGCATCGACCACCGCGCGGAACTCCGGCGCAACGAGGCCGACGAAGGGCGTCACCAGGAAATCCGTGACGGTCTCGTGGGTGTCGAAGGCGCCCAGAACCTCGACCTCGCGCGGCGCAAGGCCGATCTCCTCGCGCGCCTCGCGCAGCGCCGCGGCGCGCGCGTCCGCGTCGCGCGGATCCTGCTTGCCGCCGGGAAAGGCGATCTGGCCCGGGTGGTGCTTCAGCCGCACCGCGCGCCGCGTGAGGATCAGGTTCAGCGCCCCATCGCGCGCGACCAGCGGCACGAGCACAGACGCCGGCCGGAGCGGCCGCGCCGGCGGCCGGGCGCCGGGGTTGAGGTCGAAGTCCGACGTGGCACCCGCAGGCGCCCGGAGCGCCGCGGCGATCCGGTCGATGTCGAGCTGCCGGTCCATTCGCCTAGATGGACCGGCGCCCGCCTCGCGCGCAAGGGGCGCGCTGCGGGCTCAGAGGTTGCCGGCGGCCATCTCCTTGGCGATGTGGTCGGCCTGGCGGATCGCCAGTGCCACGATGGTCAGCGTCGGGTTCTCCGCGGCCCCGGTGGTGAACTGGCTGCCGTCCGAGACGAAGAGGTTGGGCACGTCGTGCGCCCGGCCCCACTTATCGACCACGCCGTCCTCAGGCTTTTCGGACATCCGGTTGGTGCCAAGGTTGTGCGTGGACGGATAGGGCGGCGTGCGGAACACCTCCTCGGCGCCCACGGCGTTGTAGATCGCCTCGCCTTGGGTATAGGCATGCTCGCGCATCGCCTTGTCATTGGGATGGTCGGTGAAGAAGACCGATGGCACCGGCGCACCGAACTGGTCCACCTCGCTCTCGTGCAGCGTGATGCGGTTCGTCTCCTGCGGCATGTCCTCGCCGACGATCCACATGCCGGCCATCCGCTCGTAGGTCTCCATCTTGCGCGCGAACTCGCGGCCCCAGGCGCCGGGATCGAGGAACGCCGCCATGAACGGCAGGCCGAGGCTCAGCGTCTCGAGCTCGTAGCCGCCGACGAAGCCGCGCGACGGATCGTGATGCGCCTCGTCCTGGACGATGCCCGCCATCGTGGTGCCGCGCCACATCCGGACCGGCTCGGGCATCGCCCCGTAGAGCGTGCCGGTCACGTGGCGCATGTAGTTGCGTCCGACCTGCCCCGAGGAATTGGCGAGCCCGTCCGGGAACATCGCCGAATGCGAATTGAGCAAGAGCCGCGGGCTCTCGATCGAATTGCCCGCCACCGCGACGATCCGCGCCTTCTGCTCGTGCAGGTTGCCGTCGGCGTCGGCGTATTCAACGCCGGTCACCTTGCCCGCGTCGTCGTGCAGGATGCGCAGCACGTGGGATTGCGGGCGCAGGTCGAGCCGGCCGGTCTCCATCGCCTTGGGGATCTCGGAATAGAGCGTCGACCACTTCGCGCCCATCTTGCAGCCCTGGAAGCAGAAGCCGAGCTGGTGGCACATGTTGCGGTCGTCGCGCGGCTGGGAGTTGATCGCCATCCGCCCCGTATGCACCTGCTGGTAGCCGAGCTTGGTCGCGCCGTTGTACATCACCTTGAAGTTGTTGTTGCCCGGCAGGCCCGGGATGCCGTTGGTCCGCGTCACCCCCATCTTGTCCTCGGCGCGGTCGTAATAGGGCTCGAGCTCGGCCAAAGTGATCGGCCAGTCGAGCAGGTTCGCGCCCTCGATCTCGCCATAGAGCTCGCGCACCTTGAACTCGTGCTCCTGGATGCGCAGCGACGCCCCGGCCCAGTGCGTCGTGGTGCCGCCGACGGTCTTGCAGATCCAGGCCGGCAGGTTCGGGAAATCCGTCGCGACCCGCCAGTCGCCCGTCGAGTAGCGCTTGTCGAGCCAGGCGAGCTGGCCGAAGCTCTCCCATTCGTCGTTGACGTAGCTCTCGATGCTCTGTCCGGCGCCGGCCTCGAAGAGGACGACATCGATGCCCTGGCCGGTCAGCTCGTGGGCGAGCGTGCCGCCGCCCGCGCCCGAGCCCACGATGACGACGACGCTGTCGTCGGTCTTGTCGAATGGTGCTGGCATGACCTTGGTCCTTCCTTAAATCTGCACCGGGGGGCTCGCCTCGGCGGGAGGATCGGGCAACCAGCTCAGGTCGTTGAAGCCATCGAACAGATAGCCGCCCTTCTCGAAGGACGGGCCTTCATAGCCGAACTGCGCCCAGACCTCGGGCTGGTTGTAGAGCGAGACCACCGTCTTGCCGCGCACCGCCTGAAAGAAGGTCGTGTCCGCGATTTCCTCCAGCGCCCGGATCTTGTCCGCGTCGGTGGCGCTGGCGAAGCTGCCGCCGGCGGCCTCGTCGAGCTTCAGCATCCCGCCGCGCAGCATCTCCAGCCGCTCCTTGTCGTCGAAGCCCGAGGCCTCGACGTCGAGATCCTTGACCACCGCAGCATAGTAGACGTCGCCGATGAAATCGTGCGGATAGAGCGCGCGCGTCATCGCGAGCAGCCCCTCCGCCAGATCCGGCTCCAGCACATCATAGGAAACCGCCCAGGCCTTGTCCGGCGCCACCGCCCAGGTCACGCCGCCCGCCAGCGCGACATAGGCGCCGACGCCTGCGAGGCTCGAGCCGAGGAACCGCCGCCGGTCGAGCTTCACGTGCCGCGGCACGCCCTTCGGCGGCGCTCCGGTCGCCGCGCGCCCCTCTTTCGTCAATGCAGCCACGTCCTTTCCTCCCTGGTCATCTGTAGCGCCCGTGCCGTTGCAGAACCTCGATCTGGTAGCCGTCGGGGTCGGCGACGAAGAAGAACTTCGCGAGCAGCTCGCCCTCGCGCTGGAACTCGACGATCTTGCGCGGCGCGAGCCCCTCGCGCTCGATGCGCGCATGCTCGGCCTCGAGATCCTCGACCACGAAGGCGACATGCCCGTAGCCGTCACCGAGATCGTAGGGCGTGCCGCGGTCCTTGTTCACCGTCAGCTCGACTTCGAAATCCGCCTCCCCGCTCCTCAGATAGACCAGCGTGAAGGCGTCGAAGTCGAAGCGGTCCGCCACATCGAGGCCGAAGGCCCTGCGGTAGAAGTCCACCGAACGCGCTTCCTCGAGCACGCGGATCATCGAATGCACGGCTTTCGCCAAGGCAGCCCCCGTTTCCGTTCCGGGGCCAGTATGCGGCCACACGCCGCGTCGGTGGTGGCAGCGGGCTACCACACCTGCGACCTTCGCCGCCTTGCCAGGCGCGCCGCAGCAAGGGATGATCGCGCAAAAACCTCGGGAGGATATCATGTGTCACGTCTTCGCCGGCCAGCACCCGGCGCGCTATGCCCAGATCAGCCGCTCGGTGCGCATCGCCGGCCATTGCACCTCGCTGCGGCTGGAGGCCGCCTTCTGGGAAGTCATCGACGAGATCGCTGCGGGCGAAGGCGTCTCGACACCGAAGTTCCTGTCGCTGCTCTACGACGAGGCGCAGGAGTTGCAGGGCGATGTCGGCAACTTCGCCTCGATGCTGCGCACGACCTGCCTGCTCTATTTGCGCGGCGCCGCCCCGGCCGGAGCGGAACGTTCTGCGGCCTGAGGTCGGCAAGGAATCGCCGCGAAAGGCTTGATTAACTATCTCGCTTCCGTGACAAGGGTGCGGCGCGTCCTCGCGGATGCCGCCCGCAGTCCAACCCCGCAGCCGCGAGTTCCCGCTTGGCAGATCCCGCCGACAGTGACAACGCCGCAGACCCCGCCGGCCTCTGGCGGTTCCTGCCGGCGCTGCTGGCCGCGGCAGCCTTCGTCTGGTTCGCCACCTTCGCGGACGCGGTGGCCCGCGGCGAGGCACCGGAATTCGTGCTGCCCTGGGTGCCCTCCCTCGGCATCGGCTTCGCCTTCCGGCTCGACGGGCTGGCGCTGGCGTTCGCGCTCCTGATCACCGGGATCGGCGCGGCCTGCTTTCTCTATGCCTCGGAGTATTTTCGCCGCGATCGCCGGCTCGGCTCGCTCCTGATCACGCTGGTCGCCTTCGCGATATCGATGCTGGGCCTCGTCTGCGCCGACGACGCGATCACCCTCTTCGTCTTCTGGGAGGGCACGACGATCACCTCCTGGCTGCTCGTGGGCTTCGACCACGAGAAGGCCTCGGCGCGCGCCGCCGCCCTCCAGGCGCTGCTGGTGACGGGCCTCGGCGGGCTCGCGCTGCTCGCGGGGCTGCTGATCATGGGCGGGATCGCCGGCACGTTCCGCTTGTCGGAGATGAACGCTGCGGGCGACGTGTTCCGCGCCCACGACCTCTATGCGCTCGTCTTCGTGCTGGTGATCCTCGGCTGCTTCACCAAGTCGGCGCAATGGCCGTTCTATTTCTGGTTGCCGAACGCGATGGCGGCCCCCACACCGGTCAGCGCCTATCTGCACTCCGCCACGATGGTCAAGGCCGGGATATACCTGATGGCCCGCCTGACGCCGTCGCTGGGCGAGACCGCGCTCTGGGCCTGGACGCTGACCGGCTTCGGCGCCTTCACCATGGTGCTCGCCTCGGTGTGGGCGATGCGGATGACCGACCTCAAGATGATGCTCGCCTTCACCACGGTGATGGGCCTCAGCGCCATGACCATGCTGCTCGGCATCGGCGGGCCCGAAGGCATCGCCGCGGCGATGACCTTCCTGCTGATCCACGCCTTCTACAAGGCCGCGCTCTTTCTTTCGGTGGGCATGATCGAAAAGGGCACCGGCACCCGCGACTATCTCGAAGTCGGGGGCCTTGCGCGCGCCATGCCCCTTACGGCCGTGGTCATTGCGCTCGCGGCGCTGTCGATGGCGGGGGTGCCGCCGTTCTTCGGCTTCATCGGCAAGGAGTTGATCTACAAGGGCACCGATTACGCGATCATCGGCCCGAACGTCGCCGCCGCCGCCGCGGTCGCGGCCAACGCGCTGATGATCGGCTGCGCCGGCATGGTTGCGATCCGCCCGTTCCTGGGCGCAAGGCGCTCGCCGAAGCCCGCGCCCGCCGATCAGTCCTGGGCGCTCTGGCTCGGCCCCGCGATCCTCGCGATCCTCGGTCTCACCGGCGGTCTCTATCCGCCGGCGATGGAACACCTGCTCGTCGACCCGATGGTCCGCGCCGTCAGCGGCCACCCGCTGGAGGAGCATCTTGTGCTCTGGCACGGGGTGAACCGCGCACTGATCCTCAGCCTCGTGACCTTCGCGCTCGGCGCGGCGCTCTACCTCGGGCTCGACCCCATCCGCCGCACCCTCGCTGCCCTCGAGCCACATCTGCCGCGCACCGAAGCCTGGTACGGCACGGCCCTCCGGGCGCTCGCCGGCATCGCCGGCATCGTCACCGCCGGCGTGCAGGACGGGCGGATGACGAGCTACCTGCGCCGGACCTTCCTGGTGCTCGGCGCGCTGATCTGGGGGGCGATCGCGCTGGGCAGCACCTCCTGGCCGGGGATCACGGTCGAGATGGATCTGATCGACTGGGCGATCGTGGTGCTCATCACCGCCTCGATCTGCCTCGTGGTGCTCACGCATTCCCGGCTGACGGCGATCACCGGGCTCGGCGGCGTCGGCGCCGGGATCGCCATCGTCTTCGTGCTCTACGGCGCCATCGACGTGGCGATGACCCAGCTCTTCGTC
>JBBQRM010000164.1:0-6637 GCA_038214855.1 Rhodobacterales bacterium
GCAATGATTTCAGTGGGTGGATCCGCCTTTCACTGTGAAAGGCTCTGAAAAGGGCCCTCGCTCAGGTCGCCAGCACGTTCTTGAACTGCCACGGATCGCTCTCGTCGATCTCCTCGGGGAACTGCGGCCAGCGCGTGGCGATCGGGGTCCAGTCGGTGTAATGCGCCTCGATCCGGCCCAGGTACGGCCGCTGGACCTCGAGGCAGCGGGCGTGGTCCATCTCCTCGGTCTCGACGATGCCCGCGCGCGGGTTCTCCAGCGCCCAGACCATCCCCGCGAGCACCGCCGAGGTCACCTGCAGGCCGGTGGCGTTCTGGAACGGCGCGAGCGCCCGCGTCTCCTCGATCGACAGCCGCGAGCCGTACCAGAGCGCGTTCCTCGCATGGCCGTAGACCAGCACGCCGAGATCGTCGCTGCCGCTCAGAATCTCGTTCTCGTCGAGGATGTGCGCCCGCGGCTGGACCCGTCCCGAGCCGAAGGTCTCGTGCAGGCTCAGGATCGCCTGGTCGCAGGGATGGTAGGCATAGTGGCAGGTCGGCCGGTATTCCGGCGCCTCGCCCGCGCCGATGCTGAAATAGTCGGCGATGGAAATCGCCTCATTGTGCGTCACCAGATAGCCGTATTGCGCCCCCGTGGTCGGGCACCAGGTGTGCACCCGCGTCAGCGCACCCGGCGTGTCGAGATAGATCGAGGCGCGTGACCCCGCCGCGTGCCGGTGGCCGTTCGGCGGGAACCAGCGTTCATGGCTGCCCCAGCCGAGCTCAGCCGGCTGGAAGCTCTCGGCAATGAACCCCTCCACTGACCAGGTGTTGACGAAGGTCCCCACCGGCTTCGCGTCGCGCCCGGCCTGGGTGTCGCGCTCGGCGATGTGCACGCCCTTCACGCCGAGGTCGCGCATCAGCCGCGCCCAGCCCGCTCGGTCCGCAGGCGCCTCCGCCTCCTGCCTGGTGTCCGCGGCGATCCTGAGCAGCGCCTCCTTCAGGAGCCACGAAACCATCCCTGGATTGGCGCCGCAGCACGAGACCGCCGTCGGCCCGCCGGGGTTCGCCCGCGCCTCCGCCCGAACCCGCTCGCGCAGCGCGTAGTTGGTCCGGGTCGCCGGGTCCGCGTCGCGGTCGAAATAGAACCCCGGCCAGGGTTCGGTCACGGTGTCGATGTAGAGCACGCCCCTCTCGCGGCAGAACCGGATCAGGTCGAGCGAGTCGGTGTCGACCGACAGGTTGACGCAGAACCCGCGCCCGTCGGTGAACAGCCCGCCCAGCACCTCGCGGTAGTTCTGGGGCGTGAGCGCGGTGTGGATGTGCTCGATGCCGCGCTGCTCGAGGAAGGCCCGGTGCTCGTCGGAAGGCTCGATCACATGCACGTCGTGCGCGTCGTAGGCGAAGTGCCGCTCGATCAGCGGCAGCGTCCCCTGCCCGATCGAGCCGAAGCCGATCATCACCACAGGGCCGTCGATGCGGCCGTGGACCGGATGGACCTGCGCCATGCTGCTACCTTTCGGGTCGAAACCGACCGGCCTGAGCCCGTCCAACTTGAAACATAGGGCAAGCCTATGAAAACACTCAATATCCTTGTTCTGGAATCGCCGATGGACGGGCGCCCGGACCCGTCCACGACCCGACGCGGGCGCTAGTTCTTGGCGTAGAACTCGACGACCAGATTGGGCTCCATCATCACCGGATACGGCACGTCGCCGAGCGAAGGCGAGCGGACGAACTCGGCCGTCAGCTTGTTGTGATCGACGCTGAGGTAGTCGGGCACGTCGCGCTCGGCGAGGCCGACGGCCTCCATCACCATCGCCATCTGCCGCGATCGCTCGCGCACCTGCACCACGTCGCCCTCCTTGACCTGATAGGAGGGGATGTTCACCCGCCGGCCATTGACCGTCATATGGCCGTGGTTCACGAACTGGCGCGCCGCAAAGACCGTGGGGACGAACTTCGCGCGGTAGACCACCGCGTCGAGCCGCCGCTCCAGCAGGCCGATCAGGTTCTCGCCGGTGTCGCCCCGCAGCCGGATCGCCTCGGCATAGATGCGGCGGAACTGCTTCTCGGTCAGGTCGCCGTAATAGCCCTTGAGCTTCTGCTTGGCGCGCAGCTGCGTGCCGAAGTCGCTCATCTTCTGCTTGCGGCGCTGGCCGTGCTGGCCGGGCCCGTATTCGCGGCGGTTCACCGGAGACTTCGGTCGGCCCCAGATGTTCTCGCCCATCCGGCGGTCGATCTTGTGCTTGGCGGCGGTTCTCTTGGTCAAGGTATATCCTTCGGCTAGATCAAACCAACGGCGCCCTCCTTTGCCGGGAGTTCCCGACCGACAGGCCTCCCCTTGCGGGGTCCACGGACACCAAGTCGCACCGCCCTAATCGGACGGCAGGCCGCCCGCATAACAGCCGCGCTCGGCGGGTGTCAATCGCCACGCCTGACCGGCGCCTGACCATGGACCGGCGATCGTGCTATGGGGGACACCGCGGCGCAGCACGCGCCCCGCCGGAGCCGAGCCTATGCGCATCGCGACCTTCAACGTCGAGAACCTGTTCGACCGGGTGAAGGCCTTCGGCGACACCGAAGGTGCGGCGCACCCGGAGGTGCTCGACGCCTTCGCCGAGCTGAACCGCCTGTTCGGGCTGCCCGTCTACGACGTCGCCGCCAAAGCGCGGATGCTGGCACTGATGGGAGAGCTCGGCATCCTGCGCGGCGACGAGGGACGCTTCGTCCGGCTGCGCCGCATCCGCGGGCGCCTGGTCAGGCGGCCCCGGAGCGGCCCGCCCGAGATCGTCGCGCGAGGCCGCGCCGACTGGATTGGCTGGGCCGAGCTGAAGACCGCGCAGGTCGACGAGCTCGCGATGCGCCACACCGCCCGCGCCATCGCCGATGTCGCCGCCAACGTGCTGGCGATGGTCGAGGTCGAGAGCCGGCCGGTGATGCTCGACTTCCACGACTATCTGTACCTGCCCGCGGGCGGCGCGCCCTACGACCAGCTGATGCTGATCGACGGCAACGACGCGCGGGGCATCGACGTCGGCCTGATGCTCAAGCCCGGCTACGCCATCGCCTCGATGCTCAGCCATGTTGACGCCCGACTGCCCGACGGCACGCGTGTCTTCAGCCGCGACAGCCCAGAATACACGATCGCCACCCCCTCGGGCGCAAGCCTCACGGTGCTGCCCAACCACTTCAAGAGCAAGTTCGGCGGCAACGACGCCGCGAGCCGCGCCCGACGCCTGGCGCAGGCGACCGAGGTCGCGGGCTACGTCGCCCGCCTGCTCACGGAGGGCCAGCCGAACGTCGCGGTCGTGGGCGATCTCAACGACACGCCCGACAGTGCCGAGCTCGCGCCGCTCTTCGCCACGCCGCTGCGCCCGCTCGTCGAGCACCCCGCCTTCACCGAGTTCACCTATCGCGCCGACCGCGGCGGGCGCGGCATCGGCACCTACGGCACCGGATCCGATCGCAACAAGATCGACTACATCCTGCTCAGCCCCGCGCTCTGGGAGCGGGTGACGCGCGGCGGCATCTTCCGGCGGGGCGCCTGGACCGCCTCCGGTCGCTGGCCGATGTACGACACGCTGACCGAACCCCAGCACGCAGCCTCCGACCACCACCTGCTCTGGGCCGACATCGACCTGTGACGAGACCCCCGCCTGTCTATGCGCGAGAAGTGAGTAGACAGCTGCGCTTGGTAGGAGTATACCTCATTTGGGTTGTAAGCGCTGTCCACCCTCAAACGGTCGGCATAGTGAGCAGCTTAGGGCTTAGCGGCCCTATGTCTCGCCTAGCGACGCGAGGCTAAGGCCAGCGCCGACCCGGCCTCCAGTGGACGCCGATGAAAGCGTTGGTCGAACGAGGTTTTCAAGGGCCCTTGGAAGCTTCACACCGCCGAGAAGCGGGCGGTATACAAGTACTGAGCAGGTGAAACTGCTCGACCGGTCGAGCACGGCATAGGTTTAATCCGATGACCGTTCGGCTGAAACTGAAGATCACGATTAAGGCGGCAATGGCGTCCTTCTTCGCGATCATCGTTTCGTTGGTCAGGATCGGTTCGCTGATCCTCTGATCGATATCGGGGGCGAGCTAACGCTCGCCCTCACCTTATTTCTCTCCAACATGGTCTCGCAGCTTGCCCAAGGCCGCCACCGCCCGCATCGCGCGGGTCAGTTCGTGGACCGCGGTCAGCGTGAGGGAGCGCATCACCCCGATCCCGAACCCGTCCGCCTCGGCGGTCAGCACGCAGGCCAGATGCCCCAGCAGCGTGCGCGCGGCAGCCCCCGGCGGGAAGGCCTCGGGCTCGAGGTCGATGGGCACCAGCCGCGCCAGCACCCCGGCCGCATCCGCGCCGCCGAGGTGCAGCGCGCTCCAGGCGTCCCGCTGGTCGGTGACCGCGGCGAGGCCTTCGAGTGCCGAGAGAAGCTCGGCGCGCTCCGCCACGGCACCGCGCAGGAAGACCTGGCCCGCGCCGCTCCAGATCAGCCGCCCCTCGGCGAGCGCCCCCACCGCCCCGATCTCGGGTAGACCGCCGCCGGCTTGATTGGCGAGCGCCCGGCTCACCGCCTCCTCGCGGCCCCGGAACGGCGCGATCGAGATCATGGCTGCGTCATCCAGCACGCTCAGCACCGCCTCTCCCAACCGGAGCGGCAGGTCGAGGCCGTCGTGCGGGTAGCGCGCCATTAGATCGTGCGGATAGCGCGCCTGCAGTTCTTGCGGGTCGCGCGCCTGCAGGTCATGAGCCGCGCGGGCGTTGGGATCAGCCATGCAGTCGTCCTCTCTCGGGATCGACGAAGGCCGGCGAGACGATCTCGCAGACCACGTCGTGCCCCCGCAGATGGCACACCGCGCGCACCGTCTCGCCGATCCGCGCCCGCCCGTCCACCACGAAGCCGAGCGCGATCGCATGCCCCAGCGTCGGCGAGCGGCAGGCCGAGGTCACGTGGCCGCGGTCGTGTTCGGCGGTCGGCGGGTCGCCCTCGTCGACGACATGCGCGCCCGCGACCAGCGGCTGGCTCCGATCGACCGGGCGCAGGCCCACGAGCTGCGCCCGCCCTTCGCCGCTCAGGGCCGGACGGGCCGCGCTCACCTTGCCGATGCAATCCTTGGCCGGCGCGATCATCCGTGCGAGCCCCAGGTCGCCCGCGGTGGTGCGCCCGTCGATCTCGGCATGGGTGAGCAGCCCCTTCTCGATCCGGAGCACGTTGAGCGCCTCCATCCCGTAGGCCCCGCCGCCCATCGCCTCCGCCCGCGCCACCAGCAACTCGTAGAGCGCGGCGCCGTAGCGGCTCGGCACGGCGATCTCGTAAGCGTGCTCGCCGGAGAAGGAGATGCGGAAGAGCCGCCCGGAGATGCCTCCGACGCGCACGTCGCCGCAGGCCATGAAGGGAAAGCCCGCGTCGTCGATCTCGTCCTCGAGCAGGTCGTTCAACAGCTCGCGCGACCGTGGACCCGCCACCGCGTATTGCGCCCATTGCTCGGTGACCGAGATCAGCGCCACGTCGAGCTCGGGCCACAGGCACTGCGCCGCAAATTCCAGATGCGCCATCACCTGCGCCGCCGCCGCCGTGGTGGTGGTGATCAGGAACCGCGTCTCGCCGAGCCGCGCGACGGTGCCGTCGTCCATCGCGAACCCGTCCTCGCGCAGCATCAGCCCGTAGCGCACCCGGCCCGGCTTCAGCGCCGAGATCGTCCCGGTGTAGACCCGGTCGAGGAAGGCCGCCGCATCGGGCCCCTGCACGTCGATCTTGCCGAGCGTCGTCACGTCGCAGATGCCCACTGCGTCGCGCACCATCGCCACCTCGCGGGCGCAGGCGGTGCGCCAGTCGCGCTCGCCCTGTCGCGGAAAATGCGACGGCCGGTACCACAGCCCGGCCTCGAGGAACGCGGCCCCCGCCGCCGCCATCGACCCATGCGCCGGGGTGTAGCGCTGCGGCGCGAATCCCGCGCCCACGGCGCCGGCCCCCAGCGTCGCGATCGGGATCGGCACGTAGGGCGGGCGAAAGGTGGTGGTGCCGGTCTCGGGGATGCCGCGGCCGGTGAGATCGGCGAGGATCGCAAGGCCGAGCACGTTGGCGGTCTTGCCCTGATCGGTCGCCATGCCGAGCGTGGTGTAGCGCTTCATGTGCTCGACCGAACGGAAGTTCTCGCGCGCGGCGAGCGCTATGTCCTTCACCGTCACGTCGTTCTGGAAATCGATCCAGGCCCGCCCCTTCGCGCCTTCGACCCGCCAGAAGGCCGCGACCGAGACCGGCGCGTCCTCCGCGCGCGGCAACTCTGGCGCCGCGGTCCCTCCGCGGCCCAGCGCCGCGAGCGCCGCCACGGCCGCGTCCCGCCCCCCCGCGAGGGCCGCATGGGTCGAGAACCGCCCCGCCGCGGCCCCCGCGGCCTCGCAGTCCTCCAACGCACCCTCGCGCGGGACGAAGGCCGCGATCCCCGGCTCCCAGACCGGCCGCGCACCCAGGTGGCAGGCCAGATGCACCGCCGGGTTCCAGCCGCCGGCCACGCCGAGGCAGTCGGCCTCGATCATCCGCGTTCCGGCCGCGTCGCGCACCTGGATCGCGCGCAGACCCTTCCGTCCGCGGGTGCCGGTGACGGCGGCGCCGGTCAACACCCGCCACGGCCCCTCGGGCGGGGCCACGTCGCTGCGCGCGTCGATC
>JBBQRM010000165.1:0-6632 GCA_038214855.1 Rhodobacterales bacterium
GAGCTGGAGCTGGTCGGCATCCACCGCTTCCACGCTGAATTCGCCGAGGCCGTGCGGCTGATCGACGAGGGCGCGGTGGACCCTTCGCCGATCCTGACCGGAACGCTGCCGCTCGGCCGCGCGGGCGAGGCCGTCGAACTCGCCCCTGACCGCGCGCGGGCGGTCAAGGTGCAGCTCGCGTTCGACTGACCGGGCGCGGCCGTCGGGCGGGGAGCGCCAGCGTGTCGCGCCGCTCCGGCGCGGGTCGTGGCGCGAGCGGAAAGCGCATCAGCCGCAGGCTGTTGCCCACCACCAGGATCGACGAGCCCGACATCGCCAGCGCCGCGATCAGCGGCGTCACCTGTCCGGCCACCGCCAGCGGCACCGCCAGGCAGTTGTAGACGACCGCGAGCGCGAGGTTCTGGCGCACCAGAAGCGCGGCCTGCAGGGCCAACCGATGCGCCTGCGGCACCGCCTGGAGGCTCGGCCGGGTGAAGACCAGACCTGCGGCAAGGCGGGCGGCGTCCGCCGCCCGCGCCGGGGCCATCGACACGTGCCCCGAAGCCAGCGCCGGCGCATCGTTCAGCCCGTCGCCCACGACCAGCACCCGGTGGCCCTCGGCTTCTAGCGCGCGGATGCGGGCGATCTTGTCGGCGGGGCGCTGACCCCAGAGCGCGCGGGCGAGGCCCAGCCTTGCTGTGATCGCCCGCACCGGCGTCTCGGCGTCGCCCGAGACGATCTCGGGCGCGAGGCCGGCCGCCTCGAGCGCCGCACAGGCCTCCACGGCCCCTTCGCGCAGCGTCTCGGCCAGCGCGAAGCTCACCGCCGGCTCGCCTTCGAGCGCGAAGGCCGGACCCGCCTCCGGCGCCTCGCCCGCGGCGATCTCGGCGACCCAGTCCGCGCGACCCAGCCGAACCCGCCGCGCGCCCAGCCACCCCTCGACGCCGTGGCCCGCGATCTCGCGCAGGCGATCGAGTGCGGCGGGCGGCGTGCCGGCGAGATGGTCGGCTATCGCCACCGCGGCGGGATGGGTGGAGGCGAGCGCCAGCGCGCGGGCCGCGGCCGCGGCATCCGGGCCGGGGCCGCTCGCGACGACGCGCGGCGTGCCCGTGGTCAGCGTTCCGGTCTTGTCGAGCACGACGCGGTCGATCTCGGCCAGCCGCTCCAGCGCCGAGCCGTCGCGCGCGAGCACCCCGATCTCGAAGAGCCGCCCCGCGCCGATGACATGCACCGCCGGCACCGCGAGCCCGAGCGCGCAGGGGCAGGTGACGATCAGCACCGAGATCGCGACGAAGAGCGACAGGCGCAGGTCGCCGGTCGCCACCAGCCAGAAGGCGAAGGTCAGCGCCGCCAGCAGATGCAGGACCGGCGCGTAGAGCCGTGCCGCGCGGTCGGCGATCCCGGCGTACCGGCCGCGGTCCTGCTCCGCCGCGGCGAGCATCGCCGTCACCTCGGCGAGAAAGGATTGCGCGGCGGGCCGCTCAGTGCGGATGTCGAGGACGCCGCCGAGGTTCAGCGTGCCCGCCTCCAGCGCATCGCCCGGCCCCACGGGCACCGGCGCCGATTCGCCGGTGACCAGCGCGCGGTCGAGCCGGCTCTCGCCGCGGATCACCCGCGCATCGACCGGCACGCGTTCGCCGGCCGCGAGCCGCAGCACCATGCCGGGTTCGATCTCGTCGAGGGCGAGGTAGTCGAGCGTCCGGTCCCCGCGGATCCGCATCGCCCCGCGCGCAGCGAGCCGCGCCAGCCCGGTCACCGCGCTGCGGGCGCGCGCCCGCATCCGCTGGTCCAGATAGCGGCCGATCAGCAGGAAGAAGAGCAGCGTCACCGCCGCGTCGAAGAACGCGTCTTCCCCGCCCTGCGCCGTCTCCACGAGGCTCAGGCCCAGCGTGAGCAGCACCCCGAGCGAGATCGGCACATCCATGTTGACGCGGCCCGCGCGCAGCGCCGCGAGCGCCGAGCGGAAGAACGGCTGGCCGGAATAGGCCACCACCGGCACCGCGATCAGCGCCGAGACGAGGTGGAAGAGCTGCCGCATCTCCCCGTCCGCCCCGGCCCAGACCGAGACCGACATCAGCATGATGTTGGCCGCGGCGAACCCCGCCACCGCAAGCGCTGCGAGCAGGCGCGTGCTCTCGCGCCCGGCCGAGGCGCCGGGTCCGTCGTCGGCATCGACCGGCATCGCCGGCAGGCCGAGGGCCGCCAGCGTCTCGAGGAGCGGCAGCGGGTCGCGCCCGGGGCCGTCGAGCGTGACGCCCACCCGGCGCAGGCTCAGGTTCACCCGCGCCTCCGTCACCCCCTCCAGCGTGCGAAGCGCCCGCTCGACCCGGGCGATGTCGCCGGACGCGAGATCCGGCGCCGCGATCAGGTAGTGCACCCGCCCGTCCGCGAGCCGGTGGCCCGCCTGCGCCATCTCGGCGCGCCGCAGCGAGGTGGAGGTGCCGGCGACCGTCTCGGCCCCCTCGCCCGCGAACGCCCCGCCGCAGCAGATCACGCGCAGGCCCGCGCCATCGCGGTGGCCGCGCGCCGGCAGGCGATGGTCCAGAGCTCGAGGATGGATAGGCGCATCTCTGTCCCTCGCAGGCGGGCGGGCGCCGTGCCTTGATCCAGATCAAGGCCGGCCGCGGGCGCCTGCGCTGAACTCGCCTGCGACCGAATGACCCGAGCCGTCCATGCAGCCCCTCCGCCCCGCCTCGACCTCGCCGGATGCCCGCCTGCGCCTGGAGCGGCGATTCGCGGCGCATCTCGACGCGCAGGCCGCCCTCTGCGCGGCGCTGGAGCGGGCCGCGGACGCGCTGCCGCGGGCGGGTTCGGGCCTGCGGCTGCTCGACGATCCCCAGCCGCTGCTCTGCCGGTCGCATGCCTTCGAGGAACGCGAGCTGCACCCCTGCCTCGTGGCGCTCGAGACCGGCATCGAGCCGACGCTCCGGCGCCTCCGGCTCGAGCACATGGAGGACGAGGCCGCGGCGGGCGAGCTGAACGAGGCGCTCGCGCGTTCCGTCGACGCGGAGCGGCTCGGCTACATGCTGCGGGGCGTCTTCAGGCCGCTCGGCCGGCACCTGGCCTATGAGCGCGAGCAACTCCTTCCGCTGCTCCTTCGGTGATCCGGCCGCTCACACGCCGCAGGCCTTCTCCAGCGCCGCCATCTGCGGCACCACGATCGTCCGGCTGCGCTCGACCGCAATCACGCCCGCCTGGCGGAGCTGGGTGATCTGGCGGCTGACCGTCTCGATCGTCAGCCCGAGGAAATCCCCGATCTCGGCCCGCGTCAGCGGCAGCTCGAAGCGCCGCGTCCCCTCGGTCTCGTCCGCCTCCGGCGCGCCGTGGCGCGCGACGAGCAGCAGGAAGCAGGCGACCTTCTCGCGCGCCGATCTGCGCCCCAGCGTCAGCATCCACTCGCGCGCCTCGTCGAGCTCGCGCAGGGCCTGGAGATGCAGCCTGTGCGCCATCGCGGGCGACTGCGCCGCCATTTCCTCGAGGGTCGCGCGCGGAAAGGCGCAGACCCGCACCTCGCCCGCCGCCTCGGCGGTCACGTCGCTTGCGCCGCGGAAGGGCCGGCCGACGAAATCCGGCGCGAACTGCAACGCGACGATCTGCTGGCGCCCGTCCTCCATCAGCTTGGTGAGCTTGACCACGCCGCTCAGGATGTTGGCATACCGCGCGGGTTGCTCGCCGGCGGTGACCAGCTCGCGCCCGCTGCAGTAGGTCCTGATCGTCGCGTGCCGGCTCAGTCGTAACAGCTGCACCGGGTCGAGCGCGCCGCACACCCCCTGGTGGCGCGCCTCGCAGGCCCGGCAGAGAACCGGCACCTCGGAATTGTGAACGTCCCGTCGCATGGCGCGACTCCCGGCGTCTGTCGCCGGCGAGACCCCGCGCGGCGCTGCGTCCTTCATCTGGTCCCTGCGCAGCGAAGGCCGAACTGCGGCACTTCGTTGCATCCGTCTGGTGCGGGCGGCCGGACTCGAACCGGCACGGGACAGGCCCAGGCGATTTTAAGTCGCCAGCGTCTACCATTCCGCCACGCCCGCACAGCTTTTTCTAGCAGCTCGCGGCGCCGCGGAACAGTCGCAACGGTTTCGGGGCAGGCGAGTTTGTCGACAGGAAGAAGAGACCTGAAAACCCAAAAAGAAGCGCAACGAAATGTTGCGCTGGCACCGTTTCACTTTATTTCCATCTAGTTTGATAAATATGTTTGGTCGCACAGCACCATGGGACGCCCTCTCTTCCCTTCCCCGATTTGTCCCGTGACAAATCGGGGCGCGCCCGCACGCCCGGGCGGGCGCGATTGCTCGCACCCGCCCGGGCGTGCGCGCCCCGATTGCTGCATCCGGGAAATCTGAACGCCCCTTGCCCTCCGCCTTACGGCTCCAGGCAACGGTCCGGGGCAAGTGTCCACCGGACACTTGGCTAGTCCGGCCCGGAAGAAGCCTCGGCAAGGGCATGGAAAAGCCCATGTCATGCAGCATGTTTCACGCGAAAAGTTCCGTGGCGAACCGCCCCGCAAGTTTACGTCCGCCACGCAAGATTGCGCCTTTCGGCAATCTCACGCCCGCCGCCGCCGCCTCAGCCACCGCGCCAGTCGCCCGCGCTCGGCCTCCTCCAGCCGCTGCATCAGCCCCTCGTCGGGCTCGAGCCGCATCAGCGTGTCGATCTGCAGGCCGATGCTCGCGATCAGTCCGGTCTCGATCCGCCGCACCACCAGCCGCGCGCCGGGGATCTCGAGCACGGCGTCGAGCGCCGGCGGCGCCCCCAGCCGCGCGAGCGCCCAGTCGGCGACACTCTGCTCCGGCCCCGCGTCCCCGAAGTCGAGGCCGTAGAAGCCCGCCACCTCCGCCACCCGCGTCTCGCCGCGGATCGGCAGCTCGCCGAAGACGAGGCCGAGGCGACGCGCGACGTCGGGGCTCTCGCGGAACAGCCGGTCGAGCCGCGGCAGCCGCTCGGGATGCACGAGGAAATAGGCGTAGTCGCCGCCCCGCAATCCGTCCGCCGCCCCGACGCCGAGGATATGGCCGTCGCGCACCACCATCAGCAGCCGCGCCCAGCCCGGCAGCTTGCCCAGGCCCAGGATCAGGCTGTCGGCGGCCACGGGGTAGCCGACGATCTCCTGCTCGGTCTGGCCGGGGATGTCGATCTCGATGCGGCTGGAACTGGGCGGCCCCTGGCGCAGGGCCAAGCCGAGCCTGCGCGCCGCCCGCTTCAGCGTCGAGCCCTGCACCAGCAGCGAGACCAGCACCACGAAGAAGGCGACGTTGAAGAAGGTCTTGGCCTCGGTGGCGCCGGCGAGCGTCGGGATCGCCGCGAGAAAGATCGAGACAGCCCCCCTCAGCCCCACCCAGGAGACGAAGAGCTTTTCCTCCCGCGCGAAGCCGAAGGGCGACAGGCACAGCCACACCGCCAGGGGTCGCGCGACCAGCATCAGCACCAGGGCCACGAACACGCCCTGAAGCGTGAAGGTCCACAAGGTGCTCGGCGTCACCAGCAGGCCCAGCATCAGGAACATCACGATCTGCGACAGCCAGGTGATCGCGTCGTGGAAGCCCACGATCGAAGGGTAGGCCCGGGTCGGCCGGTTCGCCATCGCGAGCCCGGCGACATAGACCGCGAGCAGCCCACTGCCCCCTGCGAGCGAGGTCGCCGCCGAGATCAGGATCGCGCCCGCCACCACGAACAGCGGATGCAGCCCACCCGGCATCGACACCCGGTTGAGGATCGCGACGGCTCCCAGACCGCCCGCGAGCCCCATCACCGCCCCGATCAGCGCCTGCTGCCCCAGCCGCGCCGCGAGATCCCAGCCCGAGACGCCCGCGCCCGCGAGCAGGACCTCGGTCAGCACGATCACCAGGAACACCGCGATGGGATCGTTGGTGCCGGATTCGATCTCCAGCGTCGCGCCCACGCGGCTCTGCAGCCTCAGCCCGCCCGTGCGCAGCAGGAAGAACACCGCCGCCGCATCCGTCGAGGCGATGATCGCCCCGAGCAGCAGCGCCTCGACCGGGCTCAGGTCCATCACAGCCCAGGCCGCGAGGCCGGCGACGGCGGCCGTCACCAGCACCCCCACGGTGGCCATCAGCATCGCCGGCGCCAACACCCCGCGGAAGGTGGCGAGCCGCGTGCGCAACCCGCCGTCGAACAGGATCACCGACAGCGCCACCGAGCCGATCAGATAGGTCGTCTCGTAATCGTCGAAGGCGATCCCGCCCGGCCCGTCCTCGCCCGCAAGCATCCCCAGCACCAGGAACACCAGCAACAGCGGCGCCCCGAACCGCGTCGCGACCAGGCTCGAGCCGATCCCGAGCAGCACGAGAAGCGCGCCGATCAGGATCGCGGTATTGACGAGGTCGAGACCCTGCATGGCGGTCGGCGGCTTCCGGTCCTGGCGGCGGCGCGCGAACTATCGCGGCCGCCACCCGTCCTTGCAAGCGCCGGCGCTCCGAACTGCAGTCAGGCCGCCGCCCCGGACCGGAAACGCCGCGCTCAAATCCTTTCCACGTGGTTAACGACCCAGTATTTATATATTATGATCAATACGTTATCGAATTGCTCAACCTTGAGCAGCCCTCTCGCTCATCGCGTCAGCTCCTCGACCATCGCCCGCACCGCCGCCCCGGCCCGCTCCAGCGCCGCCGCCTCCTCCGAGCGCAGCACCAGGTTCG
>JBBQRM010000166.1:0-6548 GCA_038214855.1 Rhodobacterales bacterium
CACCTTCGCATGCACGGTGCGATCGACGATGCCGTCGGCCTCCAGCGCGCGCAGCTGCAGGGTCAGCATGCGCTGCGTGATGTCGGGCATCAGGCGGCGCAGCTCGTTGAAACGGCGGGGCCTGTCCTTGAGATGGAAGAGGACCGTCGGCTTCCAGCGGCCCCCGATCACCTCGAGGGTGACCGAGACCGGGCAGCGGTCGCCGTCGATACCGGAACGCGCGTCGCTCATGGGGGCAGTATATAAATTGTGCGTACTGGCGCAATAGGAACCGCACAACTAGGCTCATCGCGTTGCATCGAGAGGGAGAAGACCGATGTTCGCGATCATGGGAGCTACTGGAAACACCGGCGGCGCCGTGCTGAGGGCGCTCCAACGCCGGGGTGCGCAGGTCCGGGCAATTAGCCGCAATCCGGACGGCGCGCGGACGCGGCTTGCGGCCGAGGTGGAGGTCGTCGCCGTCGATCCGGCAGACGCCGCCAGCCTCGCCGCAGCCTTCGCCGGGGTCGAGGGCGCCTATGTGCTCAACGTGCCCGGCCCCGAAACGCCGGACGTGATGGCGGCGGCGGAGGCGGTCTCGCGCAATGTGGCCGAGGCGCTGGCGGCCGCGCGCGTGCCGCACGCGGTCGCCCTGTCTTCAGAGGGCGCGCACCAGCGCGACGGGACCGGGATCATCCGGACGCTGCACGGGTTCGAGCAGGCGCTCCTGGTCACCGGCGTGCCGCTGACCCGCGTGCGCGCCACGTTCTTCATCGAGAACTGGGCGAGCGCGATCGGCCCGGCTTCGGCGGAAGGCGTGCTGCCGAGCCTGCTGCAGCCGACCGACCGCGCGGTTCGCATCGTCGCCGTGGCCGATATCGGCGAGGCCGTGGCGGCGCGGCTCATCGCGGGCGCGGACGCGGACGCGCCGGTCGTCAACCTCGTCGGCCCGCGCGACTACGCGCCCGACGAGGTGGCCGAGGCGCTGGCGGCGATCCTCGGCCGGCCGGTCTCCGCCATCGCACCGCCCCGCGAGAGCTGGATGGCGGCGCTGACGGGAGCCGGCCTCGGCGCCAGCTACGCGGGCGAGCTGGCGGCGATGTACGATGCGATCAATGCAGGAAGGATCGGATTCGAGCCGGGGGTGGGCAGGACCGAGCGGGGCACGACGGAACTCGCCGACGCGCTGGCCACGCTGGACGCGGAGGCAACGGCCCAGCCCGCCTGAGCGGGCGGGCGCCGCGTCGCGTCGCGCCGTCAGGCGTTGATGACGTCCTTGAGCTGCTTGGCAATGGTGACCTTCGCCACGCGGTCGGCGGGCTTCTTCATCTGTTCGTTGGTCGCGGGGTTGCGCACCATGCGCTCGGGGCGCTCGCGGCAGGCGAACTTGCCGATGCCCGGCAGGGTGACGGCGCCGCCGGAGGCGACCTCCTTGGTGACGATCTCGGTCAGCGCATCGAGCACACGGTTGGCCTTGGCCTTGTCCATGTCGGCGTTTTCGGCGAGCGCCGCCACCAGCTGCGTCTTCGTCATCGGTTTTTGTGCCATGGTGCTTCCTGTTGTGCGAGACAGACCCGCCGACGCAGCTCGGGCGCAGGCTTGGCGAAACTTAATCCGCTCCGCGATACAAACTCAATTGCCTTGTCCGCGGATAGGCCCTTTTTTGCTTGGTCTCGGCACAATCGAGACGCGAACGTGGCGGATTTACTTCGCGTCCGCACGAGACATCAGAGGAACGCCGTCTCGTCGAAGCTGCGCAGCTTGCGCGAATGCAGCTTCTCCAGCGGCATCTCGCGCAGGGATTCGAGCGCCTTCAGCCCGATCTGAAGATGCTGCGCCACCTGGCGCTTGTAGAAGGCGGTGGCCATTCCGGGCAGCTTCAGCTCGCCGTGCAGTGGCTTATCGGACACACAGAGCAGCGTCCCGTAGGGCACCCGGAACCGAAAGCCGTTCGCGGCAATGGTGGCACTTTCCATGTCGAGGGCGATGGCGCGAGCCTGGGAGAGCCGCGCGACCGGGCCGGACTGGTCGCGCAGCTCCCAGTTGCGGTTGTCGATGGTGGCCACGGTCCCGGTGCGCATGATCTTCTTCAGCTCGAAGCCGGTCAGCCCCGTCACCTGCGCCACCGCGTTCTCCAGCGCCACCTGCACCTCGGCGAGCGCCGGGATCGGCACCCAGATCGGCAGGTCGTCGTCGAGCACATGGTCCTCGCGCATATAGGCGTGCGCGAGCACGTAGTCCCCGAGCGACTGCGAGTTGCGCAAGCCCGCGCAATGGCCGAGCATCAGCCAGACATGCGGGCGCAGCACGGCGATATGGTCGGTGATGGTCTTGGCGTTCGAGGGTCCGACGCCGATGTTGACCATTGTGATCCCCGACTGACCCTTGCGGGTCAGGTGGTAGGTCGGCATTTGCGGCTGCTTCGGCGAAGGCTCCGGCGGCGCCTCGCCGCGACGGGTCACGACATTGCCCGGCTCGACCAGCGCCTCGTAGCCCGAGCCGGGGTCGGCGAGCGCGCGGCGGGCGTAATCGACGAACTCGTCCATGTAGAACTGGTAGTTGGTGAACAGCACGTGGTTCTGGAAATGCACCGGGCTCGTCGCGGTGTAATGCGCGAGCCGCGCGAGGCTGTAGTCGATGCGCTGGGCGGTGAAGGGCGCGAGCGGCCGCGCGCCGCCCGCATCCGCGCGCACCAGCCCGTTCACCACATGGTCGTCGGTGGTGTTGAGATCCGGCACGTCGAAGAGGTCGCGCAGCGGCCGGTGCAGCGTGTCCTCGATCGAGCCCTCGACATGGGCCCCCTCCTCCATCGCGAAATGCAGCGGCATCGCGGTGTCGGAGGTCGCGACCCGCACCGGCATCCCGTGGTTCTGGATCAGCAGGCCGATCTGCTGGGTCAGATAGCCCTCGTAGAGATACGGCCGGGTGATGGTGGTCTCGTAGCGGCCGGGTTCGGTGACGTGGCCGAAGGACAGCCGGCTGTCGACCTTGGCGAAGCTGTTGGTGGTGACGCCGATGCCGGGGTAGAAGGCGCGGTAGCGCCCCTCCGGCGGCGCCCCGTCCATCACCACCTGGAACCGCTCGCGCAGAAAGCCGGTGGCGCGGTCGTAGCGCGCCTGGATCTCGGCGACCGCGGCGGCGGCGTCGCTGAAGAGCGCGTCGGGCTCGGGCTCGGGGGTGATCACCGGCAATTCGTCGAGGCGGTTGCGGAGGTGCATCTGTCAGCCCTCCGCCACGATCAGCTCGACCGGCGCGAAGCGGGTCACGTCGATAAGGCCTTTGTCGGAGATGCGCAGGGCCGGGATCACCACGAGGGCCAGCAGCGAATGCTGCATGAAGGCGTTGTTGAGCCCGCAGCCGCAGGCGCGCATCGCCGCCCCCATCGCCTCGGTCGCCGCCGCCACCTCCTCGGCCGGCGCGTCGGACATCAGCCCCGCGATCGGCAGGGCGACCTGCGCGATCTCGCGCCCCTCGCGCCAGACGCTGACGCCGCCCTGGATCTCGGCGAGCCGGTTCGCGGCCGCGGCCATGTCGGCCTTCGAGGTGCCGACGACGATCATGTGGTGGCTGTCGTGGGCGACGGTGGAGGCGACGGCGCAGGGCAGGTCGTAGCCGAAGCCCGCGACGAAGCCGTTCGTGACCCCGCCGGTGCCGCGATGCCGCTCGACGAGCGCGATCCGGCAGACCTCGCCGGAGGGCACCACCAGCCCGTCCTCGACGCCGAGCTCGGCCTCGAGCGCCTGCGTCGGGGCCTGGTTCTCGACCACGCCGATGACGCGGACGCGGACACGCGACGCCCCCTCGGGCGCGGGCACGTCGAAGTCGCGGGACGCGAGCCGGCGGCCGAGCTTCACCGTGCGCCGCGCGCTGTCGGGCCAGGCGAAGTCCGGCAGCGGCGCGAGGCAGCGCCCGGCCTCCGCCACGACCTCGCCCCTCGCGATCACCGTCTCGATGGGCAGGGCGGACAAGTCGGAGGTGAGGATGCAATCCGCCCGCCGCCCCGGCGCGATGGACCCCAGCTCGCGCTCCAGGCCAAAATGGGTGGCGGTGTTGATCGTGGCCATCTGGAGGGCCACCAGCGGATCGCAGCCGCAGTCGATGGCGTGGCGGACCACCCAGTCCATATGCCCGTCGTTCACCAGCGTGCCCGAGTGGCAATCGTCGGTGACGAGGATGAAGTTGCGCGGATCGAGGCCCCGCTCGGTTACCGCGGTGATCTGCGCCTTCACGTCGTACCAGGCCGAGCCCAGGCGCAGCATCGCCCGCATGCCCTGGCGCACCCGCATCACCGCGTCTTCCTCGCGCGTGCCCTCGTGGTCGTCGGCCGGGCCGCCGGCGGCATAGGCGGGAAAATCCGTCAGGTCGGGGCTGGCGTAATGCCCGCCCACCGTCTTGCCGGCGGCCTGGGTGGCGGCGATCTCGGCGAGCATCTTCGCGTCGCCCGCGATCACGCCGGGGAAGTTCATCATCTCGCCGAGGCCCACGATGCCGGGCCAGCCCATCGCCTGCGCCACATCCTCGGGCGTGATCTCCATCCCCGTCGTCTCCAGCCCCGGAGCCGAAGGCGCGCAGGAGGGCATCTGGACAAGCACGTTGATCGGCTGGACCATCGCCTCGTCGTGCATCAGCCGCACGCCGGGCAGGCCCAGCACGTTCGCGACCTCGTGCGGATCGACGAACATGCTGGTGGTGCCGTGGGGAACGACCGCGCGCACGAACTGGCTGACGGTCAGCATGCCCGATTCCATATGCATGTGCCCGTCGCAGAGCCCCGGAATCAGGTAGCGGCCCCGCGCCTCGATCACTCGCGTATCCGGCCCGATCACACGGCCCGCATCCGGCCCGCAGGCGGCGAAGCGGCCGGAGGCTATGGCGATGTCGCTGCCGGTCAGCACCTCGCGCGAATGCACGTTCACCCAGGCGCAGTCGCGGATCACCAGGTCGGCGGGCGCGCGCCCGGCGGCGACGTCGATCAGGCGGCGGGCCGCCTCGGGCCAGCTCGGCAGGGGTGCGCTCATGGCGCCTAGGTCTCACGGCCCGCGCGCGCGCGGCAAGCGTTTTCTTTGTGACATCGCCGCCGGAACGTGACTTGCTGGCCAGCCCAGCGACCGGAGGTAAGCGCCATGTCGAAGAAGAACCGCAAGATCGAGCTCGCCGCCCAGGCGCGGGCCGAGAAGCGGGCGAAGCTCGCGCTCGACCGCAAACCGGCGGGCACCATCGACCTCGCCTTCTCCGACGCGGGCGAGCTCGCGCATGTCAACGACCCGATCTTCGAGGACATCTCCTCGCTCGCGGTGATCGGCCATTCGATCTTCTGCACCTGCGACGAGACCGCGACCATCGAGCGGGTGCTGCTCGATCCCGAGACCTTCGAGGCGGCGCGGCATCGCAACTTCGCCCTCGGCGAGATCTTCGACCTGCCCGGCGGCACCGACGGCGAGATGGACATCGAGGGGCTGAGCATTTCGGGCGGCTTTCTGTGGGTCTGCGGCTCGCATTCGCTCAAGCGCGACGACCCGGGCGACGACGGGCTGAAGGACATGGAGGACATCGACTGGGACCCCAACCGCGGCTTTCTCGGCCGGGTGCCGCTCATTGACCGCGGCGACGGCGTCTTCGACCCGGTGGGCGTGATCGAACCCGTGGCCGGCGACAAGCGCCGCGCCGCGATGCTGCCGATGCAGGGCGGGCCGAAGGGCGTGCTGCGCAAGATGCTCGCCAAGGACCCGCTGATCGGGCCGTTCATCGGCCACCCCTGCAAGGAGAACGGCTTCGACATCGAGGGGCTGGCGGTGCGCGGCGACACGGTTCTCCTCGGCCTGCGCGGGCCGGTGCTCGGCAGCTTCGCCTTCGTCGTGCGCCTGGAGATGAAGGCGACCAAGGACGTGCTCAAGCCGCGCAAGCTCAAGGGCGGCGGCCGCTACGCGTTGCACGCGCTGGACTTGAACGGCCAGGGCATCCGCGATCTGACCTGGGACGGCGACCGGCTGCTGGTCCTCTCGGGGGCCACCACCGATCTCGAGGCGCTGCAATCGGTCTTCGCGCTCGAGGAGTTCGACCCCGAGCGGCGGGTCTATGGCAGCGACGCGCTCGGGCGCGTCCTCGACCTGCCGGTGATCCGCGGGTCCGACCACGCCGAGGGGATCGCGGCCTGCGAGATCGAGGGCGCGCGCCGGTTGATGGTCGCCTACGACAGCCCCCACGGCCAGCGCACCGACGCCGCCTCGCAGCGGCTGACCGTCGATCTCTTCGCGCTGGGCGGAGCCGCAAAGCGCCGCAAGACCCGATAAGAAGAAGGCGCCGGGCCGCCTCACCGCCTCCCGCGCCGGGAACTTTCCTCGGGCCGGACTTGCCAAGTGTCCGGTGGACACTTGGCCCGGACCGTTGCCCGGAGCCGTAAGGCGGAGGGCAAGGGGTGTGCAGACTGCCCAAATGCAGCAATCGGGGCGCGCACGCCCGGGCGGGTGCGAGCAATCGCGCCTGCCGTCACGCCGCAGGCGTGCCTCCGGCACGACGGGCGGGCGGGCGCGCCCCGACTAGTCACGGGACAAATCGGGGGAAGGGAAGAG
>JBBQRM010000167.1:0-6545 GCA_038214855.1 Rhodobacterales bacterium
AACCCCGCCGGACGCCGCCGGTCCAGCCGGGCGCGACCTGGCCGGTGGAGACGGAGGTCGCGCTCTGAGCTTCTCGCCGAACGAGGGTGAGAGGTTAACGAGAGGTGAAGTCGTGGCGATTTCGACAATGATATCAATAGCTGCGTGACGCTTTCACGGTGAAAGCCGTGAAACGCCCTCGCCCCGGCCTCTCTCGCCACCCTCGATTTCCGGTTGCGCAGAATCGCGCCACCTGCCCGAATGGCGCGCGCCGGACCCGACGCCGGTCCGCCACGGAGGACACGCCCATGAAGATCGCCGCCGCCGCCTACCCCCTCGAGCTGTTCGGGCGCTGGAACGAGTATGTCGGCAAGATCCGCGTTTGGGTGCGCACCGCGGTCGAGAGCGGCGCCGAGCTGCTCGTCTTCCCGGAATACGGCGCGATCCAGGTCGCAGGCCTCGCCGGAGAGGTGATCGCCGGCGATCTGCAGCAGTCGATCGACGCCATCACGACCCGCCTCAAGGACGTGAACGACTTTCATTCCTCGCTCGCCCGCGAGTTCGGCGTCCACATCTGTGCCGGCTCCGCCCCGGTCCGCGTCGAGGGGCGCGCGCTGAACCGCTCGCGCCTCTTCGCGCCCGACGGCAGCCACGGGGCGCAGGACAAGCTGATCCTGACCCGCTTCGAGCGCGAGGAATGGCGCATCGATCCGGGAAGTGAGGCGCGGGTCTTCGACACCGCGCTCGGGCGCATCGGCATCCTGCTCTGCTACGACGCGGAGTTCCCGCTGATCGCGCGCGCCATGGCCGAGGCGGGCGCCGAGATCCTGCTCGTCCCCTCGCAGACCGACACGATGCACGGCTATTCGCGGGTCCGCATCGCCGCGATGGCGCGCGCGCTGGAGAACCAGTGCATCGCGGTGCATGCCTGCATCGTCGGCGACGTGGACTGGTCCGCCGCGATCGAGCGCAGCGTCGGCGCGGCCGGGATCTACGGGCCTCCCGACACCGGCTTCCCCGAGACCGGCGTCATCGCCATGGGCAAGATGAACGAGCCGGGCTGGGTCTACGGCGACGTCGATCTCGCGGCGGTGCGGGACGTGCGCAGCGAAGGCGCGGTGCGGAACTTCCAGCACTGGCCCGAGCAGGCCGACGGCCGCCTGGCAAAGGTCGAGACCCTGCGTCTCGGCCAGCCCGCGCCCGCGGCCTGAGACGTCGCAGCCCCTGCGGCAAGGGTATCCCGCCTCAGCGCGAGAGTTGCCACAGCTGGGTGCAGCGGGTGCCGGAGCGGCAATAGGCGAGCACCGGCCCCGGCAGCGCGTCGAGCGCCGCGCGGAAATCCGCGACGTCGCCCTGCGTGATCGCACCCGAGACCACCGGCACGAAGGCGAAGTCGAGCCCCTGTGCCTCGGCGGCCTCGCGGATGCGCGCGACCCCGGGCTGGCCCTCGCTCTCGCCGTCGGGCCGGTTGCACATGATCGCGCGAAAGCCTTGCGCCACGATCTCCGCCACGTCCTCGGGCGCGATCTGCGGCGCCACGCTGTAGTCGGGGCTGATCCGGGTGGGGGTCATCGCAGGATCCGTCTTGCCGGCACGACCCGGAGCATAGGCGCGGACTTCGTTCGGCACAACCGCACCGCACGGTGGCTCGCCTTCGCGCGGTGCCGTGCTATCCTCGCGGCGAGATCGGGGAGAATCGCATGGCTTTCGAAGAGTTCCGGATCCGGATCGCGATGCTGATGGACGAGATCGCGGCCAATCCCGAGGACGCCCATCAGCTGCGCGAGACGCTGCGCGAGAAGCTGGCGGAGATGCAGGCGCTGGGGATGCCGCTGCCGGCCGACCTGGTGCGGCTCGAGGACTACCTCGAGGACGAGACCGACCTCGACGCAGGTGCAGCCGACCCCGACCCGCCGTCCGCGGCCTGAATCAGGAGCCGGTGCGGCGGACGCGATCCGGCGCGGCCTCGGCACCGCCGGCTCCGGCCTGGGCCGCGATCGCGGCGAACAGCGCCTCCGTCGAGATCGGCTTGGCCACGTGGTCGTTCATCCCCGCGGCGAGGAAGGCCTCGCGATCGCCCGGCATGGCATTGGCGGTCAGCGCGATGATCGGAATGTCGCTCAGGGGCCCCGGCAGCGCCCGGATGCAGCGGGTGGCGGTCAGCCCGTCCATCAGCGGCATCTGCACGTCCATCAGCACCAGGTCATGCGCGCCGGTCGCGGCTTCCGCGACCGCGTGGCGGCCGTTGCCGACGATCTTCACCACATGGCCCGCCCGGCCTAGAAAGCCGCGCAGCACGTATTGGTTGGTGGCGTTGTCCTCGGCGACGAGGATGCGCAGCCTGCGCGCCTCCAGCTCAGCGGCGGCGGGCCCGGCTGCCTCGGCGCGGATGCTGAAGGCGAAGCTCGAGCCGAGCCCCTCGGCGCTATCCACGCTGATCTCGCCGCCCATGATCTCGACGAGTTGGCGCGAGATGGCGAGCCCCAGACCGGTGCCGCCGCGCGTTCGGGTCGAAGAGGCGTCGCCCTGGGCGAAGCGCTCGAAGAGCCGCTCCATCGCCTCCGCAGAGATGCCGATGCCGGTGTAGCGCACCCGCACCTCGAGCCGGCCGCCGCCTTCGCCGGTGAGGTGGTCGAGCACGACCTCGACCCTTCCCTCGTCCGTGAATTTCACGGCATTGCCGATCAGGTTCGTCATCACCTGCCGCAGCCGCATCGGGTCGCACAGGAGCCGCGCCGGCAGGTCGGGCGCGACCTCGACCTCGATGCGCACCCCCCGCGTCCGGGCACTTTCGGTGAAGAGGGCCACCACCTCGCGGGCGAGTGCCGCCACGTCGACCTCGGTGCGTTCGAGCCGGATCGCGCGGGCCTCGAGCTTGGAGAAGTCGAGCACGTCGTTGAGCACGGCGAGCAGGTGCCGTGCCGAGCTGCGCGCGATCCGCGTCCGCTCGCGCTGCTCGGCGTCGAGGCTGCTGCCCATCAGGAGGTCGAGCATTCCCAGGACCCCGTTCATCGGCGTGCGGATCTCGTGGCTCATGTTGGCGATAAACTGCGACTTGGCCACCGAGGCCGCCTCCGCCTCGCGGCGTTTGGCCTCGAGCTCGACGTTGCGTTCGACATCCGCCGTCACGTCCCAGTGCACGCCCACCAGGAGCGCCCGGCGTCCGCGCGCGCGATAGACCGAGCCGGTCGCGCGGATGTGGCGCGCGGTCCCGTCGCGCAGCAGGATGCGGAACTCCGAGCGGTAGCGTCCGTCGCCGGCGATGGCCGCATCGATCTCGGCGACGGCGCGGTCGCGGTCCTCGGGGTGCAGGGCGCGCCTCCAGGTCTCCGTCGTCGGGGCCGCGCCGGTTCCGTCGAGATCGTAAAGCTCGTCCGTCCGCTCGTCCCAATCGAGCCTGCCGGTCGCGAAGTCGAGGCTCCAGACGCCGATCTGCGACGTCTCGAGCGCCAGATCCAGGCGCCGCGAGAGCCGCACCAGTTCGGTTTCGCGGGCGCGGAGCTTCTCGAGGCCGCGCCTGCGCTTCACCCACAATTGCCGGTTGCGCAGCATCGGGCCCAGAATCAGCCCCGCCACGAGCAGCGTCAGCCCCGCCACGAGCAGCGTCAGCAGCGGCACGTGCCAGCTCGGTGGCGGGGTTTGCCAGCCGCCGTCCGGACGTCCCCAGAGCCGCCAGGCGCCTTGCGGCAGGACCACCACGACGCTGACCGGGTCCGCCTCGAGCAGCCGCTCGGGACCGAAGAACGGCCGCCGGGCGGCCTCGCCCGGCACGATCGGCGTCAGCGCCGTCTCGATCCCGAGCTCGGCCTCGGTCAGCCCCGCATCGGCGAGGATCGTCGCGACCTCGAACCGGGCGGCCACCCAGCCCGCCTCCGCACCCTCCGACCTCAGCCGCGGAAGCGGCCTGTAGGCGATGAGCTGGAGCCCCTGCGGGCCGGGCAGCGCGCGCATCCCCGGCTCGCGCGGCGGCGGATCGGCGGCGAGCCCGTCGAGGAACGCGCCGATGTCGCTGTCGCGCGTATGGACCAGCGGCCCCGCCTCGCTGAGCGCCCCGAAGGCGCCGGGCGCCGCGGCGAAGGCGGAGGCGAGCGCGGAAAAGCGATCACGATCCATCTCCGGCTCGGCCGCCAGCGCACCTGCGAGCGCCTGCAGCGCCTCGAGCCGCGTCTCGACCTCCGCCTCGATGGTGGCGCGGATCTCGTGGAGCAGGGTTTCGACCGCGGCGCGCTGGGCCTGGACGTGCCGGTCGCGGTACTCGCTCTCGTCGTGGATGCCGGCAAATAGGATGATCGCGAGCGCGAGCACAGCGGGGATGTAGGTCGAAAACCGGCCGATCCGCCACGATCTGCGCCGCAAATCGGCCATGGAGCCCTCGCGCGTGCGTCCTGCGGAGAAACGCGGACCCGTGGCCCTTCGCGCGTCGCCGCTCCAGTGGTGAATCACTGCGCCGGGTCTAAGCCGCGAGGGTAAACAAAATCCGACCAACCGCCGTCCCGGACCCGTCGGGTTGCGACGTCACGGAAGCCAGGCCTCGTCGATCAGCCGCCGTTCCGCGTCCGGCACCAGCGCCGGACCCGCGCCGAGCGCGTCGAGCGCGCCGGAGACCGCAGCGTCGGTCACACCGCCGGCCGGCACGTACTCGCCCGCGCCTGCCTCCGCTTCGGGCACAGCCAGCCCCCCCAGCGGGCGGGAGGCGGCGAAGGCCACGATCCACTCGGACGCGGCGTCGCGGCAGGCGATGCCCGCGGTCGCCGTGTCCGCGCTGCGCTGGAGCACCTCGAACTCGCGGCAGGGGCGCAGCTCGGCGTCGAGATAGGTCGCGATCACCGCGATCTCCGTCCCCCGCTCGCCCTGCAGCACCATGCCGCTGCCGTGCATCTCCAGCGCCTCGAAGAGCGAGCTGCCCGCCGGCACGGGTCCCGCGAGGCGCAGGCTCTCGGGCGTGCCCGCCGGCGGTTCGGGCCAGACCCAGACGGCGAGGGCGAAGACGGCGGCCGCCGCGACCGCGCCGCCGAGATAAGGTGCAGCACCCCGGCCGCCGCGGCGCCAGCCGGCGGTCCGGCCCGGCCGCGCCGCCGGACGCACGGCGCGCCGCTCTAGAGCCGCGCGGATACCCGCGGGCACCGGGGCCGCCATCGGCGCATCATAGGCCGCGGCCAGCAGCGCGTTCATCTCCATCGTCGCATCGACATGCGCCTGCGCCGCCGGCGCATCCGCCAGATGCATCACGACGCGCGCCGCCTCCTCCGGCGTCAGCGCGCCGTCCACGAAGGCGTCGAGCATGGCATCGTCGATCATTGCGTCCATCTGCGGCCCCTCTCTTGCGGCTCGCTGACCAGCGGCATGAGCCGCGCGCGCGCCCGCGACAGGCGGCTCATCACCGTACCCACCGGCACCTCGAGCATCTCCGCGACCTCGCGGTAGCTGCGGCCCTCGATGGCGACGAGCGCCAGCACCAGCCGCTGCTCCTCGGGCAGCTCGGCCACCAGCGCGCGGACCTGCGCGAGCGTCATCCGGTCCTCCGTATTCTGCGCGGCCCGACCCTCGTCCGACAGCGCCACCAGATCGGGATCGACCTGCGCCCCGCGGACCCGTCTGCGCCTGCGGTCGTCGAGCCACAGGTTCTGGAGGATCCGGTACATCCAGCTGTCGAGCCGTGTACCCGGCTGGAACCGCTCGGCATTCGCGAGCGCCCGTTCGCAGCCGCTCTGGACCAGGTCGTCGCCCAGATCCGTGCTGCCGGTGAGCGCATAGGCAAAACGCCGCAACTGCGGGACCAGCGCCACCAGATCCCGTTGAAACCGGCCATCCAAAGCAGTAACCTCCCATCGACCGGTTCGGTACGACAACGCGCCGACAGCGAAACTATTCCCGGGATTCGTGGCTGCCAACGGAATAAAGGGCGCCCGAGGGCGTTTGCCACGGAAACCGCCCGACCAGGACGTGACGATGCCCCTTCCTCTGCGCCTGCTTGCCGCCTCCGCCCTCGGGACCCTGATCGTGAGCCTCCCCGTCGGAGAGGCCACCTGGCAACTCGTCCGCCCGGCGCTTGCGCAGGACGACGCGTCCGGCACCTCCGACAGCGGCGCAGACACCGGCGGCAGCGACACGAGCGACAGCGGCAGCAGCGACACGGGCGGAAGCGACACCAGCAGCAGCGACACCGGCGGCAGCGACACGAGCGCCAGCGACACGATCGCCAGCGACACCAGCAGCAGCGACACCGGCGGCAGCGACACGAGCGCCAGCGACACGAGCAGCAGCGACGCCGGCGGGAGCGACACGGGCGGGAGCGCGGCGAGCTCCGGCGACACCGGCAGTAGCGGGGCCGGCTCGGGATCGCAGGCTGGCGACGCCGCCGGCGCGGGTGGCAGCGAGGCGGGATCGGACGCTGGCGGCTCCACGGAGACCGGCGGCTCGACCGCCAGCGGCGGAGACGCGTCCGGCGCGTCCGGCGGCGGCGCTTCGGACACCGCCGGATCCGGCGCCTCGGCCGGGAGTGCGGCAGGGACGGGCGCGTCCTCCGGTGGCGCCGGAGAGACGGCTGCGGCCGGCAGCGCCTCGCC
>JBBQRM010000168.1:0-6533 GCA_038214855.1 Rhodobacterales bacterium
GCAGGCTCGCGCTGACGCTGCGGCTGGTCGACGAGATCATCGGCTTCCCCCGCCACCTCTCCCAGCACGTCGGCGGCTTCGTGATCACCGAAGGCAGGCTGGACGAGCTGGTGCCGATCGAGAACGCGGCGATGGAGAACCGCACCGTCATCTGCTGGGACAAGGACGATATCGACGCGCTGGGCATCCTCAAGGTCGATATCCTCGCGCTGGGCATGCTCACCTGCATCCGCAAGGGGCTCGACCTGCTCGCGGCGCATCACGGCACCCGCTTCGGCCTCGCCACCATCCCCGCCGAGGACGCGCGCGTCTACGACATGCTCTGCCGGGCCGACAGCCTGGGGGTGTTCCAGGTGGAATCCCGCGCGCAGATGAACTTCCTGCCGCGGATGCGGCCGCGGTGCTTCTACGATCTGGTGATCGAGGTCGCCATCGTGCGCCCCGGCCCGATCCAGGGCGACATGGTGCATCCCTACCTGCGGCGGCGGCGCGGCGACGAGGTGCCGGACTTCCCTTCGGACGCGCTGGGCGCGGTGCTCGGCAAGACGCTCGGCGTGCCGCTCTTCCAGGAGCAGGCGATGCAGATCGCGATCATCGGCGCGGGGTTCACGCCCGAGGAGGCGGACCGGCTGCGCCGGGCGCTCGCCACCTTCAAGAAGACCGGGACCATCCACACCTTCCGCGAGCGGTTCCTCGAGGGGATGGCGAGAAACGGCTACCCGGACGATTTCGCCCTGCGCTGCTTCAACCAGATCGAGGGGTTCGGGGAATACGGCTTCCCTGAGAGCCATGCCGCGAGCTTCGCGCTGCTGGTCTATGCCTCGGCCTGGCTGAAGTGCCACCACCCGGCGATCTTCGCCTGCGCGCTGCTGAATTCCCAGCCGATGGGCTTCTATGCGCCGGCCCAGATCGTGCGCGACACCCGCGCCCACGGGGTCGTGGTGCGGCCGGTCTGCATCAACGCGAGCTACTACGACCACACGCTCGAGCCCGACGGGCGGGGCGGGCTCGCGCTCCGGCTGGGGTTCCGGCAGATCAAGGCTGTCCGCGAGGAGGAGGCGGGCTGGATCGCCGCGGCGCGCGGCAACGGCTATCCCGACGCGAGCTCGGTCTGGCGGCGGGCAGGGACCAGCCCGCGGCTGCTCGCGCTGCTGGCCGAGGCCGATGCCTTCGCGAGCCTCGGGCTGACGCGGCGCCAGGCGCTGTGGCAGGTGCGGGGGCTGGGCGGCGCGGCGCCGCTGCCGCTCTTCGCCGGGATCGAGGCGGAGCCGGAGCCGCCGGCGCTGCCGCCGATGACGCTGGGGGAGGAGATCGTGGCGGATTACACCGCCCTGCGGCTGACGCTGAGGGCGCATCCGATGGCGCTGCTGCGGCACCGGCTGACCCCGCCGCAATGGTGCGAGTGAGGAGGGGCTGCGTGAAATATCGGGCCTTTCACCGTGAAACAAGTTAACGGCCCAATGATGTCAGTGGGTTACAGGCGCGATTTTACGATCTGTCAACCTTCGTGAACAGGATACTCCATGCCCCGGCCGAGGTTCTAGGGGAGCGTTCCCCGATGGTGTGGTGTCGTCTGCGGACGGCGGAGACAGACCGAAAGGCGCGCCGCGTGCGGATGCCTCTCGCCTCGGGGCGCGGAATCCGTTAAGCATGAGGCGAACGGCGCGCGCGGGTTCGGCGGCCGCACGAACGATGGGCAGTGACCAGATCATGACGATCCTGCCGGGCACCGGCGCCGCCCTCGCGGCGGCCCTTGCGCTGAGCTTCGCATCTTGCCTCGCGCTCGTGCTCACCCGCCGCTGGCACGGAAGCTTCTCGCTCGACGGGCTGATGGGGGTGCAGAAGTTCCACAAGCGGCCGGTGCCGCGGATCGGCGGCCTCGGAATCGCGGCCGCCTACGCGCTGGTCTGGCCGGTCCTGCCCGAGACCCTGCGCCCGATCTGGGCGCTGATCGGGCTCGCGGGCCTGCCGGCGCTCGGCGCGGGGCTCGCGGAGGACGTGACCAAGCGCGTGGGCGTGCGCGCGCGGCTGGGGGCGACGATGGTCGCGGGCGTGATCTTCGCGCTCGTGACCGGCTACGCGATGAACAAGGTGAGCCTGCCGGGCGTGGACTGGCTGCTCGGCTTCCCGCTGGTGGCGCTGGCCTTCACCGGCTTCGCCATGGGCGGCGTCGCCAACGCGATCAACATCATCGACGGGTTCAACGGGCTCGCGGCCGGGGCGCTGATGATCATGCTCGGCGCCTTCGCCTATGTCGCCCATGCGGTGGGCGATGCGCTGGTATTCCACCTCGCGCTGCTCTACCTGGCGCTTGTGGCGGGGTTCTTCGTGCTGAACTTTCCGCACGGCACGATCTTTCTCGGCGACGGCGGCGCATATTTCTGTGGGTTCCTGCTGGCGGGGCTCGGGGTGCTGCTGCCCACGCGCAACGCCGAGGTCTCGGCCTGGGCCGCGATCCTGATCTGCGCCTATCCGGTGATCGAGACGCTCGCCTCGATGCGACGCAAGTCGCGGCGCGCCGGGCACAGCTTCGGCCAGCCCGACCGGGTGCATTTCCACATGCTGGTGCACCGCCGCTTCGGCCGCCGGCTGGTGCGCGCGCCGGCGCGGGCGGACCTGCGCAACCCGGCGACGAGCCTCGTGACCTGGGCGCTGCCGGCGCTGACCGCGGTCTTTGCCGCCATAGCCTACGACAGCGTGGCGCTGAGCGCCGGTCTCTTCTTCGTCACGGTCTTCGTCTACGGCCAGTTCTACCGGCTGATGTCGCTCAACGCCCACGGCCTGTCGGCGCGGCTCGCGCGTTTGCTCTGACGGGGGTGGGGGCGATGGCCGAAAAGGTCGCCCTGCGCCCCGCCGATGCCGCCGGGCGCAGCCGTCTCGGTCTCGCAGCCGGAGTCGGAGCGCTTGCGGCCTTTGTTGCCGCATGGGCTGCGGTGCGTCTTTCCGCGCCCGCGGGCTTGGGTGCCGCGGCACTGGCGGCGGGCGCTGTCGCGGCAGCGGTGGTGCTGGCGCTCGCGCTGGCGGGACGGGCACGCGTGCTGGTGCCGGCGCGGCGACTGGCGCGCGGAATACGCGCGGTGCTGGAGACGCGGGGGCCCGAGACCGATCTGCCGCCGGTGGCAGCCCCCCTGCTCGGCGACCTGCCCGAGGCCTGCGGCGCGCTGGTGATGGCGCTGCGCGGGGCGCGCCGGGCGAACCGCAAGACTGCGGAGACCGAGGCGGCGGCGGTCGAGGCCCAGAAGCGCTGGCTCGAGGCGGTGATCCAGGCGCTCGCCGAAGGCGTGCTGGTGTGCAGCCGCGAACATCGGGTCCTGCTCTACAACCGCGCCGCGGAGCGGCTGCTCGAGGCGCCCGCGCTTGGCCTGGGCTGCGGCCTTGGGGATGTGCCGGCGCTGGGGCCGCTGCGCGCGGCGATGGAAGAGCTCGACGCCTCATCCGCGCCGGCGGTGACGCTGACGCTTGCTGCGCCGCGGCCGCTCGAGGCGCGGCTGACGCGGCTCGAGGAGCCTTCCGGCGCGGCGAGCGGCTATCTGGTGACGCTGGCGGCGGCGGAGGAGGGAGCTGGATCGGTGCCGCTGCCGCCGCGGCCCGAGTTCTATGATTTCACGCTGATGCGCGGCCACCGGGGCGATGCGGCGCTGGCCACGCGGCCGCTGCGCGAGCTGACCTTCGTGGTCTTCGATTGCGAGACGACCGGGCTCGAGCCGCTCAGGGGCGACGAGATCGTTCAGATCGGTGCGATCCGGCTGGTCCGGGGGCGGGTGCTGGAGGGCGAGGTCTTCGACCGGCTGGTGGATCCCGGGCGGCCGATCCCGCCGTCCTCGACCAGGTTCCACGGCCTGACGGACGCCGACGTCAAGGGCGCGGGAGCCGCGGCCGAGGTGCTGCCGGCCTTCGCGGGATTTGCGCGCGACGCGGTGCTGGTCGGACACAACGTTGCCTTCGACATGAGGTTTCTCGCCGCCAAGGAGCGCGTGGCAAGCGTGCGGTTCGACAATCCGGTGCTCGACACGATGCTCGTCTCGGCGATGCTCGACGGCGAGGGCGAGAGCCTGTCGCTCGACGCGCTGTGCGGGCGCTACGGGATCGCGGTGCGGGGGCGCCACAGCGCGCTCGGCGACGCGCGGGCGACGGCGGAGCTGATGCTGCGGCTGATCGACCGGCTCGAGGCGCGCGGCCTGGAGAGCTTCGGCGCGGTGATGGAAGCCTCGGACATGGCCGCCAAGTTGCGCCACCGCGCGGCGGTGGTCGCGCACGGGGCGGGCGGGGCGTGACGGACGTGGTGGAGGATCCGGGCCACGACCACACGCTGGACGGGCCGCTCGCGCCCCGCCGCTTCGCGCCGACGATCACGGCCCCGCCCGAGACGCCGATCCGCGAGGTGCTGCGCTCAATGAGCGGGGCCCGCGTCGGCTCGACGGTCGTCGTGGACGCGGGCGGCCGGCCGGTGGGCATCTTCACACTCAAGGATCTGATGAACCGCGTGGCGCTGCGCGGCCGCTCCTTTGATGCGCCGATCTCGGAGGTGATGGCCCCCGACCCGGTGAGCGTGCCGATCGGCGCGCAGGCCTATGAGGCGGCGGTGCGGATGGCGGACCGCGGCATCCAGCATCTGTGCGTGCTCGACGGCGAGCGGCTGGTCGGGGTGATCTCGGAGCGCGACCTCTTCTCGCTGCAGCGGGTCGGTCCGGCGGTGCTCAGCAAGGCGATCGGTGCCGCCGAGAGCGTCGAGGCGCTGGCGCGGCAGGCGGGCGAGATCCACCGCCTCGTCGCGCAGACCATGGCGCAGGGCGCCAAGGTCGGCCAGATCACCGCGATCATCACCGCGCTCAACGACCGGATCGCCGAGCGGACGATCGCGCTGTCGCTCGCCGAGGCGGATCCGGGGCTCGCCTTCACCTGGCTCGCCTTCGGCAGCGAGGGGCGCCGCGAGCAGACGCTCAAGACCGATCAGGACAACGGCATCCTGTTCGAGACGCCGCCCGGCATGGGCGCGGACGAGGCGCGCGGGCGGCTGATGCCCTTCGCAGCAAAGGTGAACGCGGCGCTGGACGCCTGCGGCTTCCCGCTGTGCACCGGCGGGATCATGGCGCGCGAGCCCGAGTGCTGCCTGAGCGCGGAGGAATGGCGGCTGCGCTTCGCGCGCTGGATCGACCAGGGGACGCCCGAGCATCTGCTGAAGGCGTCGATCTTCTTCGACTTCCGCGCGCTCTACGGCCCCGTGGCGCCGGTTGCCGAGCTGCGCTCGTGGCTGACGGAGCGCGCCGCCGCCAACAGTCGGTTCCAGCGGCAGATGGCGGCAAACGCGCTCGCGAACGCCCCGCCGCTCGGCCGCTTCCGCGACTTTCGCCTCGGTGGCAGCGGCGAGGAGGTCGGCAGTCTCGATCTGAAGCTGAACGGGGTCACGCCCTTCATCGACGCCGCGCGCATCCTCGCGCTCGCGAACCGGGTGCCGCGGACGGGCACGGTCGCGCGGCTCGAGGGCGTCGTGGGGGCCGGCGGGCTCGATCCGCACGACGCCGCGGCCTATGTCGATGCCTACGACTACATCCGGCTGCTCAGGATGCGGATCAACCAGGAGCAAGCGGCGGCGGGGCGGGCGCTGTCGAACCGGGTGAGGCCGGCGGCTCTCAACGAGCTCGACCGTCGCATTCTTCGCGAAGCCTTCCGCGAAGCCAAGAGGTTGCAGGCGAAGATTGCGCTGGACTACCAGCTCTGAAACAATTACCCGATTTTAGGGGGGCTCCAGACAACATTGTGTCTGCGCTTTCCTGCCATAAAGGCGCCCTTGAGGCGCGTCGGCGACATGCGGAGGGAACGGGATGAGCACACGCGGCAAGGATCGCTCGGAATACTGGCGCAGGAACCTGCGCATCATCGTCTGGTGCCTCGTGGTCTGGGCGGTGGTTTCGCTGGGGGCGGGAATCCTGTTCGCGCCGCTGCTCAACGCCTTCCACATCGGCGGCTACCCGCTCGGCTTCTGGTTCGCGCAGCAGGGGGCGATCTACGTCTTCATCGTGCTGATCTTCTTCTATGCTTGGCGGATGAACCGGCTCGACCGGGAATTCGACGTCGACGAAACCTGAGGAGCGCGCGAGATGGACCTTCAGACCCTGAGCATCGGCGCCGTCGGCATCACCTTCGTCGTCTACATCGCCATCGCGATCTGGGCGCGGGCCGGCAGCGTCTCGGAATTCTACGTCGCCGGAAAGGGCATCCACCCGATCGCCAACGGCATGGCAACCGCGGCCGACTGGATGTCGGCGGCCTCGTTCATCTCTATGGCCGGCATCATCGCCTTCGCCGGCTACACCGGCGGCGCCTATCTGATGGGCTGGACCGGCGGCTACGTGCTGATGGCGCTGCTGCTCGCGCCCTACCTGCGCAAGTTCGGCAAGTTCACGGTGCCGGAGTTCATCGGTGACAGGTTCTACTCCACCGCGGCGCGTACGGTTGCGGTGATCTGCCTGCTGATGATCTCGCTCACCTATGTGATCGGCCAGATGCGCGGGGTCGGCGTCGCCTTCGCCAAT
>JBBQRM010000169.1:0-6512 GCA_038214855.1 Rhodobacterales bacterium
CGTGGACTTCTGGGCGTTCAACGAGGGTGACCTCCCCGAATTCCTGTCGATGGAGCATCTGCGCGCCACCCGCGGCTCGATCTTCCCGCGCGCCGGCGACGTGCTCGTCACCAACCGCAGGCGGCCGATCCTCGACTTCGAGGCGGACAGCTCGCCGGGGATCCACGACACGCTGATGGCTGCCTGCGACACCCACCGCTACGCGCTGCTCGGCTGCACGGAGTATCACGACAACTGCACCGACAACCTCTTCGCGGCGATGAAGGAACTCGGGCTCGAGCCGCCGGATTGCCCGAGCCCGCTCAACCTGTGGATGAACATCCCCGTTGCCGCGGACGGCTCGACCCGCTGGGGCGAGCCGGTCTCGGGGCCCGGCGACCACGTCGTGCTCCGCGCGCGGATGGACTGCGTGGTCGCGATGTCGGCCTGCCCTCAGGACATGCTGCCGATCAATGGCGCAGGCCTCCATCCCACCGAGGCGCACTACCAGCGGCTCGGGCGCGGCGAACATGCGTCGAACGAGTGACAGGCGAGGTCCAATCAACCGCCGGCAGTGCCTTACGACTTGACGATCTCCTCCGATTGGCCTTCGGTTTCTGCGGGAAGACGAACATCCCGCGGGAGACGACAATGCGCCACGTGACCTTCGCCCTCGGCGGGCTCCTCCTCGCCGTAGGCGCGACATCTGCGCAGGCCGCGGCGCTCGAGCGGGCGGTGCCCTCGTCGCGCGTCCTGTTCGAGGAGGGGCGCTACGGCGAGTTCTCGCTCGTCTACTCCGATCCGGATCAGAGCGGCGACGGCGGGCTGGTGCCGCCGCTGCTCGGCGGCCCGTTCGCGATCCCGGGCTCCACCGGCGACGTCTTCGACCCGCATGTCAACGTGGCCCTCGCCTACAAGGCGATGCTCACGGACCGCGTCTCCTACGCGTTAATCTTCGACCAGCCCTACGGCGCGGACACGACCTATGGGCAGGGCTTCTACGACGGCACCGAGGCCGATCTCCAGACCCAGCAGATCAGCGCGATCGTGGCCTTCGACCCCACGCCCGCGGTCAAGCTCTACGGCGGTCTGCGCGCCCAGCGGATGGAGGCGGATGCGGCGATCCCGTTCATCGGCCCGACCGCCGGGCTGCCCCCCTATACGGTCGAGACCGACACCGACTACGGCTACGGCTGGCTGGTCGGCGCGGCGTATCAGCGGCCGGAGATGGCGCTGCGGGTGGCGCTGACCTACTGGTCGGAGATCGACCACGAGTTCGACACCACCGAATTCGGCGGGCTGGTGATCCCCGGCGTCTTCGACGGCAACACCCGCACCGACATCACCACCCCGCAATCGGCGAGCCTCGAGTTCCAGTCGGGCGTGGCGCCGGACACGCTGGTCTTCGGCTCGGTGCGCTGGGTGAACTGGTCGAACTTCGCCATCGAGCCGCCGGCCTACCTGATCGCGACCGGCGGAAGGGCCTTGGTGGATTACGAGGAGGACTGGTGGACCTACACCCTCGGGCTCGGGCGGCGGTTCAACGAGACCTGGGCCGGGGCGCTGTCGCTCACCTATGAGCCCGAGACCGACACCGAGCTCACCACGCTCGGCCCCTACGACGGCCGCAAGTCGGCGACCGCCTCGCTCAGCTACACCCGCGCGGCGGTGACGGTCACCGGCGGGCTCACCTACGGGCTGCTCGGCGACACCGACAACGTGCTCGCGACCGACTACAACGACGGCAGCGTGCTGGCCGCGGGCGTCCGGGTCGGCGTCAGCTTCTGATCCGGCTTGCCCCCGCCCCGCGCGGGCGCTAGAGCGATCTTCGAGCGGGACGATCTGGCCGGAGCCGGTGATGCTCACGGGTGCTCAAGGTTGAGCAAAACGATAAGTTATTGATCACGAAAGCTTTTTTCGGTGCCATTAACGACATGGAAAGGATTTCGGACCGTCGCGGTCGAGGCGGACGCCGCCCTGGCGGGTCGGGGCCGAGCGCGGGAGCGGGCCGATGATCTACGACACCGCCGCTGACTGGCGGGGTGCCGCGCAGAAGCGCGTGGCGCTCTTCGGCATGTCGGGCCTCGGCAAGACCCGGATCGCAGCGATGCTGCGCGACCGCGCCGACTGGTTTCACTATTCGGTCGATTTCCGTATCGGCACCCGCTACATGGGCGAGCACATCGTCGACAATTTCAAGCGCGAGGCGATGCGGACCCCGTTCCTGCGCGAGCTGCTGCGCACCGACTCGATCTACATCGCCTCCAACATCACCTTCGCGAACCTCTCGCCGCTCTCGACCTATCTCGGCAAGCCCGGCGATCCGGAAAAGGGCGGCATCCCCTTCGAGGAGTACCTTCGCCGCCAGCGCCAGCACCGCACCGCCGAGATCGCTGCCCTGCGCGACACGAGCCTCTTCATCGACAAGGCGCGCGAGATCTACGGCTACCGCGACTTCGTCTGCGACACCTCCGGCTCGCTCTGCGAGGTGGTCGATCCCGACGACCCCGACGACCCGGTGCTCAGCGAGCTCGGCGCCGCCACCCTGCCGGTCTGGATCCGCGGTACCGAGGCGCATGTCGAGGAGCTGGTCGCCCGCTTCGACCGGTCGCCCAAACCCATGTACTATTCCGAACCCTTCCTCATCCGCCTGTGGGAAGACTACTGCGCCGCGGAAGGCACGCCGCCCGAGGCCGTGGACCCCGACGCCTTCATCCGCCACGGCTTCCGGGCGCTGATGGCGCACCGCCTGCCCCGATATGCGGCGATCGCGGCGCGCTGGGGGGTGACGGCGGAGGCGGCGGAGGTCGAAGCGGTTCGCGATCCCGCCGATTTCGACGCGTTGATCGCCGCGTCCCTCGAGCGCCGGAGACAGCGGGCATGACCGCGCACGACCACGACCACGCCCCCGCCAACAAGCGCGCGCTCGGCCTCGCCGCCCTGCTCACCGGCGGCTTCATGCTCGCCGAGGTGGCGGGAGGGCTCGTCTCGGGCTCGCTCGCGCTCCTGGCCGACGCGGGCCACATGCTGACCGATTTCGCCGCGCTGGCGATGGCCTGGATCGCGATGCGGGTCGCCGAGCGGCCGGCGGATGCGAAGCGGACCTTCGGCTTCGACCGGCTCGCGGTGCTGGTCGCCTTCGGCAACGGGCTCGCGCTCTTCGCCATCGCCGGCTGGATCGTTGTCGAGGCCGCGCGGCGCCTCGGCGATCCCGCGCCGATCGAAGGCGGGCTGATGCTCGGGGTGGCGGCACTCGGCCTCGTGGTCAACATCGCCGCCTTCTGGGTGCTGTCGCGCGGCGACCGCGGGAACCTCAACCTGCGCGCGGCGCTGCTGCATGTCGTGGGCGACCTGCTCGGCTCGGTCGCAGCGATCGTGGCGGCCGGCGTGATCCTTGCGACCGGCTGGCTGCCCATCGACCCGATCCTGTCGGTGGGCGTGGCGCTCCTGATCCTGCGGGCGGCCTTCGGCGTCGTGCGCGATAGCGGCCATATCCTGCTGGAAGGCTCGCCCGCCGGCTTCGACGCCGCGGAGATCGCCCGCGACCTCTGCGCCTGCGTGCCGGGCGTGGCGGAGGTGCGCCACGTCCACGCCTGGTCGATCAGCCAGGAGCGGCCGATGGTGACGCTGGAGGCGCTGCTCGACCCGGGCCACGACACCGAGACCGCGCGCTGCGCGATCAAGGCGCGCCTGCACGACCGCTTCGATTTCGACCACGCCACGGTGGAGGTCTGCACCGCAGGAGCCCCCGGCTTGCCCGAAGCGGCGCCAGGCCCTAGTTAGGGCGCTCGCATTCCGGGAGGCTCCATGCCGATCAAGATCCCCGCCCGTCTGCCCGCCTTCGAGGTGCTGCGCGCCGAGGGGGTGATGGTGATGGCCGAGGAGCTCGCCCGCCACCAGGACATCCGCCCGCTCAGGATCGCGCTGCTCAACCTGATGCCCAAGAAGGTCCAGACCGAGACGCAGTTCGCCCGCGTCATCGGCAACACGCCGCTGCAGATCGACCTCACGCTGCTGCGCATGTCCGAGCATCGCTCGAAGAATACTGCGCCCGCGCATCTGGAGGCCTTCTACCAGCCGTTCCAGGCGGTGCGCGACCAGAAGTTCGACGGGCTGATCGTCACCGGCGCGCCGATCGAGCATCTCGACTACGAGCAGGTCACCTATTGGGACGAGATGCGCGAGGTCTTCGACTGGACCCAGACCAACGTGCACCGGACCTTCGGCATCTGCTGGGGCGGCATGGCGATGCTCAACCACTTCTACGGCATCCCCAAGCACGCGCTGCCCGGAAAGGCCTTCGGCTGCTACCGCCATACCGCCGTGCAGCCGGCCTCGCGGCTGCTGCAGGGCTTTTCCGACCGGTTCCTCGTGCCGGTCAGCCGCTGGACCGAGGTGCGCGCCGAGGACGTGGCGCTGCATTCCGACCTCGAGGTGCTGATCGACAGCGACGAGCTCGGCCCCTGCCTGATCGCCGATATGCCCCACCGGGCGCATTACGTGTTCAACCATTTCGAATACGAGGCGACCACGATCCGCGAGGAGTACGAGCGCGACCTGCTGGCGGGCGGGCAGATCGCGCTCCCGGTCGACTACTTCCCAGACGACGATCCGAGCGAGGCGCCGGAGAACCTCTGGCGCAGCCACGGGCATTTGCTCTACGGGAACTGGATCAATGACATCTATCAGACGACGCCCTTCGATCTGCGCGAGATCGGCGGGTGAGCGCCTCTCCCGCCGGTCCCTGCTCGCGGCGGGCGCGGGCGCGGCGCTCGCTTCCTGCGCACCGCGCAGCGCCCTGACCGAAGCGCCCGTTCGCGACGGCACCGCGGACTGGCCGGCGCGGCGGATCACCGTCGATGGCGTGCCGCTCACCTACGTGCGCGCCGGAAGCGGCCCCGCTCTCGTGCTGATCCACGGGGCGAGCGGCAACCTGCGCGACTGGACCTTTCGCGCAGCACCCGCCTTCGCGCGCGACTTCGAGGTGATCGCCTTCGACCGCCCCGGCCACGGTCTCAGCGGCTGGCCGGCCGAGGGCGGCGAGACGCTGGCGCTCCAGGCGCGGCTGATGCGCGCGGCTCTGGCGCGGATGGGCATCCCCCGCGCGATCGTCGTGGGCCACAGCTACGGCGGCTCGGTCGCACTCGCCTGGGCGCTCGACGCGCCGGAGAGCGTCGCGGGGCTGATGCTCATTTCGGCGCCCTCCGAGGTGTGGGAGGGGGGCCTCGGCCTTGCCACCGAGCTGCTCGCGAACCCGCTGAGCGGGCCGGTGCTCGCCCGCGCCCTGCCGGTGCTGGTGACGCCGGGCCTCGCGCGGGCCGCCGCCGACCGCGTCTTCGCGCCCCAGGAGGTGCCCGAGGGCTATGTCGCGCATCTGGAGCTCGATCTGGTGCTGCGGTCCCTCGCCCTGCGCCGCAACGCCCGCCAGCTCGACGCGCTCAAGGGCCAGGTCGCGCGCATGGTGCCGCTCTATCCGCGGCTCTCGATGCCCGTCGAGATCGTGCACGGGACCGCCGACGACACCGTGCCGCTCGACATCCATTCCGAGCCCTTGTCGCGCACGATCCCCGGCGCGCGCCTCAGCCGGCTCGAGGGCATCGGCCACATGCCGCACCAGGTGGCCCTGCCCGCCGTCGAGGCGATCCTCGCCCGCCTCGCCGAACGCGCGGCCTGAGGCAGCCTTCGCGGCCACCGGCCCTTGCACAGGCGTCACATCCGGCGGGAGCTCCGGGAGCTCAGAGCAGGAAGTCGTCCGCCGCCAGATGGACGCCGTTGAGGATGGCGATCTCGATGTCGCTGCGGCCGTCGCCGTCCACGTCGCCCGCGAGCACCCTGCCGACTTGGCGCAGTTCGCCCGCGTCGCCCGAGAATGCCGCCTGTCCGACGAAGTGGAAGGCCTGATCGCCCGCGGTCGTCGTGTCGGCGTCGATCGCACGAAGGCCGATGCGGTCCTGGGCCGGGTCGAAGTCGCGGATCAGGTCGCGACCGCGCCCGGCAGGCGTCTCGGCGATCGAGCGGAAGACGAAGGTGTCGGCGCCGCTGCCGCCGCGCAGGTCGTCCCTGCCGAGATTGCCGAGCAGCGTGTCGCGGCCGCCGCGGCCGGCGAGCAGGTCGTTGCCGGCAGCGCCGTCGAGGAAGTTGCGCCCCTCGTTGCCGATCATGACGTTGCGCAGCCCGTTGCCGAAGCCCGCGATGGTCTGCGTCCCGACCAGAAGGAGGTTTTCCACCTCCGCCTGAAGCGCCTCGCTCAGAGCGCTGTAGACCTTGTCGATGCCGCCGCCGGCGCGCTCGATCACCCGGTCGCCGGCGTTGTCGACGAGATAGGCGTCGTTGCCCGGTCCGCCCGCCATGAGGTCGGCACCGCGGCCGCCCTTGAGCAGGTCGTTGCCGTCGCCGCCCACCAGCGTATCGACGCCGCCGCCGCCGTGGAGCCGGTCGTCGCCACGCCCGCCGTTGATCCTGTCGTTCCCCGGGCCGCCGGCGATCGTGTCGTCGCCAGCGCCGCCGGCACGGCGCGTGAAGGCGAGAAAGAC
>JBBQRM010000170.1:0-6454 GCA_038214855.1 Rhodobacterales bacterium
AAAGCGCCTGGCGAAGCTGGAGCGCGAGAAGGCTCTGGTGGAAGAAAAGATGATGTCTGCGGGCAAACCCCGCCACACCCTGGAGGAGTCGTTCGAACTCGCCCTGACGTTTCTAGCAAACCCTTGGCAAATATGGGAAAATAGCGATCTGACATGGAAGAAAACAGTCCTCAGACTAGCTCTTTTTCGAGCCCATTCCCTACTGTGGAAATCAGGGACTTCGAACCCCTAACTTTGCCTATCCATTCAGGGCCTTAGGTGGGTTTTCAACCGGCAAATGTGAAGTGGCGCACCCGACTGGATTCGAACCAGTGACCTTCGGCTTCGGAGGCCGACACTCTATCCAGCTGAGCTACGGGTGCCCGCTAGTTCACTATAGGCGCGGGCGCGGGGCTTCGCAATCCGTCGATTGCGCATCCCAGGGCTCCGAACTCAAGTGACGCGTGACGAGGCGGTCTCGGTCTGAATCGATGCGGCGGTTTGATTCGGAGGAATCGCGATGCTGCCGCTTGTCGTGGGGTCGCGTCGTGGGGTCGCGCGCATCTCGCTTTCCTGCGCCGCTATCTGCCCTATGCCCAAAGGGTGCCGGGGGAGCGCTGGCTGACCATCGAGATGAACCGGATCAACCCTGCGCTGTTCTCGGCGGCCTTTTCGGACTGGGTGCGCGAGAGCTGGCCCGACCGGGCGGACCTCGTCGCCATCGATGGAAAGACCTCGCGGCGCAGTCACGACCGCAGCGCGGGGGTGGGGCCGGTCCACCTCGTGTCGGCCTTCGCGACCACCAGTCGTCTGGTGCTCGGGCAAGAGGCCGTGCCGGACAAGGCGGGCGAGCTGGCGGCGATCCCCGTTCTGCTCGAACGGCTTGGCGCGGAGGGCGGGCTCGAGGGTGCGTTCGTCTCCATCGACGCCATCGCGACTAACGCCACCGTCGCGGAGGCGATCGGCGCCCAAGGTGCGGACTTGCCTCTGGCGGTGAAGGCCAACCAGCCGACGCTTCGCGCCGAGATCGAGGCCGGCTTCGCCGCGGCGGCGTCCGGCGCGCTGGAGACCTGTATCGACGCCGACAAGGGCCATGGCCGCGTCGAGGATCGCCGCACCAGCGTCCTGCGCGAGGTCGACTGGCTGACCTCCGGTCGCCGCTTCCCCGGCGAGCTGCGCCTGCCGCGCGTCGCCTGCATCCATGCCGCGTCGAGACCCGCGTGACGCTCGCGGGCCGAAGCCGGTGCGAGACGCGCCACTTCATCTCCTCCGCCCCCTCACCGCCAGGCGAGCCGCCGATGCCGTGCGGAGCCATTGGGGCATCGAGAACCGCCTCCATTGGGTGCTCGACGTGACCTTCGGCGACGACCAGTCGCGCCTGCGCAAGGGCCACGGCGCCCGCAACATGGCCACCGTCCGCCACTTCGCCCTCAACCTCGTGGGAACCGCCACCGACAAAAGGTCCATCAAGTCCCGACGAAAGCTCGCAGGATGGTCGCCAGACTATCTGGCAGAAATGCTCACCTTCCCGGCAAGATGATTGGATTCGGAGCCCTGTTCGCCGCCCTGTTGCGCCGCCGGACCGGCTCATTCCCGCGGCCGCGCTGCCTTTTCGGCGATGCCGGAGCGGCATTCGCGGCGGGCGAGCTCGGCCACGACCTCCGCCCAGGGAACGCCCGCGGCCTGCAGCATCACCTGCAGGTGGTAGAGCGCGTCCGCCGCCTCGTGCACCAGACCCGCGCGGTCGCCGCTCGCGGCGGCGACGATGGCCTCGACCGCCTCCTCGCCGAACTTCTCGGCGCATTTCGCTGGCCCCTTCGTCAGCAGCGCCGCGGTGTGGGAGGCCGCCGGCTCGCCGCTCGCGCGCGCGGCGATGGTGGCGGCGAGCCGCGCGAGCGGATCTTCCATCTCAGTGCCTCACCGGGATGCCGGCCGTGGCCATCGCGGCCTTGGCCGCGGCGATCGTATGCGTGCCGAAGTGGAAGATCGAGGCCGCGAGCACTGCCGAGGCATGCCCCTCGCGCACGCCCGCGACCAGGTGCGCGAGATCGCCGACGCCGCCCGAGGCAATCACCGGAACCTCCACCGCATCGGCGACCGCGCGGGTGAGCGCGAGGTCGAAGCCCGCCTTGGTGCCGTCGCGGTCCATCGAGGTGAGCAGGATCTCTCCCGCACCGCGTCGCGCCATTTCGCGGGCGAAGGCCACGGCCTCGATCCCGGTCGCCCGCGTACCGCCGTGGGTGAAGATCTGCCAGGCTCCGGGTGCCACGGATTTCGCGTCGATCGCCACGACGATGCACTGGTTGCCGAACTTGTTCGCCGCCTCCGAGATCATCTCCGGATGGCTGACCGCGGCGGAATTGAACGACACCTTGTCGGCCCCCGCGAGCAGGAGCGCGCGCACGTCCGCCGGGCTGCGCACCCCGCCGCCGACCGTCAGCGGCATGAAGCATTGTTCCGCGGTGCGCCGCGCCAGATCCATCAGCGTGCCGCGGTTCTCCCGGCTCGCGGCAATGTCGAGAAACACGATCTCGTCCGCGCCGCCGGCGTCATAGGCCCGCGCCGCCTCGACCGGATCGCCGGCGTCGCGCAGGCCCGCGAAGTTCACCCCCTTGACCACGCGTCCCTCGGCGACGTCGAGGCAGGGGATGACCCGGACCTTGAGCATCAGCCGCACCGTTTGCGCGGCACCTGCCGCGCGGCACGACCCGCCGTTCGCGGCTCAAAGAACATCCGCGCCCGCCTCCGCTTCCAGAAGCGCCACCGCGGCGCCGAGATCGACCCGCCCCTCGTACAGCGCCCGCCCGCAGATCACGCCTTCGAGCGGCGCTCCACCCGCCTTGAGCGCCCGCAGGTCCTCGAGCGAACCCACGCCTCCCGAGGCGATCACCGGCACCGCGACCGCGCGCGCGAGCTGCGCCGTCGCCGCCACGTTCGGTCCCTGAAGCGCGCCGTCGCGGTCGATGTCGGTGTAGATCAGCGCCGCCACCCCGGCATCCTCGAACCGCCGCGCGAGCTCGAGTGCGCCGATCTCCGAGGTCTCCGCCCAGCCCGCCACCGCCACGCGCCCGGCCCGCGCGTCGATCCCCACCGCGATGCGGCCCGGATGCGCGCGCGCGCACTCCCGCACCAGCGCAGGGTCGCGCAAAGCCGCGGTCCCGAGGATCACCCGCGCCACGCCCCTGGCGAGCCAGCTCTCGAGGGTCGCCCGGTCGCGGATGCCGCCGCCGAGCTGCACCGGCACGCCGACCGCGCTCAGAACCGCCTCGACCGCCGAAGCATTGCGCGGAGCGCCTGCAAAGGCGCCGTCGAGGTCGACCAGGTGCAGCCACCGGCACCCCGCCGCCTCGAAGGCGCGCGCCTGCGCCGCGGGATCGTCGCCAAACACCGTCGCCGCCTGCATGTCGCCGCGCAGCAGCCGCACGCACTGTCCGTCCTTCAGGTCGATGGCGGGATAGAGGATCATCGGGTCACATCCACTCTGTCCCGCGGCTCATAGCGCGGCCGGGCCGCGGGAGGAAACCCCCGCCGCGCCGAGGCTGTGCCACCGGGCGCCTGATACACCCGCGCGCTCATTATGGCGCCAACGGGCGCCCCGCGGCGGCAGCGGCCGCGAAATCATGCATATGCGTTGTGCATGGGTTGTGCATGCCTTGTGCATACCCTCCGCACGCTCTCAGGGCCGCCAGCCGAGGAAGTTTCCGATCAGCCGCAACCCCAGCGCCTGGCTCTTCTCCGGGTGGAACTGCGTGCCGATCAGGTTGTCCCGCCCGACGATCGCCGTCACCGGCCCGCCGTGGTCGGTGACGGCCAGAACCTCGGCCCTCTCGCGTGCCGCGAGGTGATAGGAATGAACGAAGTAGGCGTGGTCGCCATTCGAGATACCAGCCAGAACCGGATGATCGGGAACGATTTCCTCGAGGGCGTTCCATCCCATGTGCGGGATCTTCAGGCCGCGGTCCGCCGGCTCGATCCGCACCACCTCGCCCGCGATCCAGCCAAATCCCTCCGCCACGGTGCCGTGCTCGCGGCCGCGGTCCGCCATCAATTGCTCGCCGACGCAGATACCCAGGAACGGCGCGCCCTCCTTGATCACGCGCGTCTCCATGGCCTCGTAAAGGCCCGAAATCGCTGCCAGACCTGCTCTGCAATCCGCGAAGGCACCCACGCCCGGCAGCACGATCCGGCTGGCGCGGCGCACCGTCTCGGGATCGGCGCTCACCACCACCGGACCGCCGCCCACCTCCGCCGCCATCCGCTGGAAGCTCTTGAGCGCGCTGTGCAAATTGCCGCTGGCGTAGTCGATTATGACCGTCGTCATACCTCAGAGCCTGCCCTTGGTCGAAGGCACCTCCGTCCCCGCCCGCGGGTCCGGCTCCACCGCCGCACGCAGCGCCCGGGCCACGGCCTTGAACGACGCCTCGGCGATGTGGTGGCTGTTCGCGCCGTCGAGGCAGGCGAGGTTCAGCGTGAGCCGCCCGTTCATCGCGAAGGCGGTGAAGAATTCGCGCACCAACTCGGTGTCGAAGGTTCCGATCCTGGGCGCGGGAAACGCCACCCGCCACACCAGATGCGGCCGCCCCGAGAGGTCGAGCGCCGCGCGCACCAGCGCCTCGTCCATCGGCAGCAGGCAGGCGCCGTAGCGACGGATGCCGCGCTTGTCGCCCAGTGCCTCCGCCAGGGCGAGACCAAGCGCGATGCCCACGTCCTCGACGGTGTGATGGTCGTCGATGTGCAGGTCGCCCTTGGCGCGCACACGCATGTCGATCATCGCGTGCCGAGCCAGCTGGTCGAGCATGTGGTCGAGAAAGCCCACGCCGGTGCTGTTGTCGTGCCGGCCACTCCCGTCGAGGTTGAGGTCGAGGGTGATCTCGGTCTCCGTCGTGGTGCGGGATATGTCGGCCTTGCGCATCTCAAGCTCCCCGTGGTGAGGCTCGCTTATAAGTGCGGGGGCCGCCGGTTCCAAGCGCCTCCAATGCGCGGATCGCATCCCAAGCGGATGACAACTCCAAGTTGAAGGGCGGATCGCCGACCGTCAGAGGACAAGTTCGTTGCGAATCTGGCACTATTATGCTACTTTATGAGACAAGTATTGGTATTTGATTTCTCAAATATTTGTTTTCAACTGCTGATTGTGGCGGTGAAGTTCTGCGATCGATCGTCGCGTATGTGAATTGGAAGCATTTGGGGGGGCGACGGGGGAATCTCCTCTTCGTCTACGGTGGGGAAATGTCGGACGTTATCGCTGCGAACGCGCTCCTGGCACCCGGAGAGCGAAGCGAGTTGGTGCGCGCGCTCGTGCGGGCGGCGCGGGTGGGGCATGCCGCGATCGGCCGCTGCTCGCTGCGCGCAGGCACGCTCATTGACGCCGAGGTCGCCTCGCTGTCCGCGCCGGACGGGTCGGCGCAGGAACAGGTGCTCGCGCAGGCAGGACTGACAATCGCCCGCACCTTCGGGCAGCTTCAGCGTCTGTGGTCGGGCGAGAGCGATGTCTCGGCGAGCGTCGAAGGCTCCGGCTCCGGCACGATCACCTGGCTCAGCGACGACCGGTGTTTGGTGGGCCTGCGTCACGACCAGAAGGACAATGCGCCGTTCGTGGCGCTGCTCCGCAAGCCCAGCTCGCTCGATTTCCCACGCTGGCAACGCGATGTCGCGCGGATAGCGTTGATCTACGAGGGGGACCGCCTGCGCTGGTCCCGAGGCCCGGCGGGGCCTGCGGAAGCGGGAGAGATCGTCCGCCACCTCACGATCGGCCTCGCCCTGGTCGATGCCGACCGCAGGGTGCGCTATGCCAACGAGACGGCGCTGCATCTGATCGGTCACCACGACGACCTGCGCATCCAGGACGGCAGGCTGCACGCGACGGAATCCGGGATGCAGAAACGGCTCGTCACGGCGGTGCAGGCCGCCACGGCAGCCGAGCGCCGACAACCAAGCGTGCTGACCTTCAACGGCACGACCGGGGTCGGTCTCCCGCATGTGCTTACCTGCGCCCCCCTGGGGAGCCTCCCGGGGCGGGCGCTGCTCGTCTTCGGACAGAGTTCGCGCAGCGGCGAGATCGTTGATCTCATGCTCGAGGCACTTGGCCTCACCTGCGCAGAACGGCGGCTCGCCCGCCTGCTGCTCGAGGGAGCGGCGCCGGAGGCCGCGGCACGCGCGAACAATATCACGCTCTCGACCGCCCGCAGCTACGTGAAGCAGATATTCGCCAAGACAGGCGTCCGTCGCCAGAGCGAGCTCGTGGCGCTGATCGGCGTGCTGGTCCCGCCGGTGATGGGTCCTCGTACGGCCATTCCGCAGCCGATGCAGGCAGAGTGCAGCCGCCGATGAGCCGCGCGCGACAAGTGCAAAGAGTTTGGCCGCGAAAAAGGCGGCCGCCGTAGCGACCGCCCCGGGACCGGCGATGCCGGGTCAGGCGAGCAGGTATTCTGGCTGCGCGCAGATCTCGATCGGCCGCGCGAGCTCGTCGGGCAGG
>JBBQRM010000171.1:0-6454 GCA_038214855.1 Rhodobacterales bacterium
ATCGTCAAACAGCGCTGCCGTCGGGCGCGGCGGAGGGGCGCGGCCTCCCGCCACCAGCACCACCTCGGCGGCGATGCGGCTGGCGTCGCGCGGCTCGTGGGTGACGAGGACCAGCGTCGCGCGGTGTTCGGCGCGGATCGATGCGACGAGGTCCAGCATCTCGGCGCGCAGCCCCGGCCCCAGCGCCGCGAAGGGCTCGTCGAGCAGCAGGATCGGCCGGGCGCGGATCAGCGCGCGGGCCAGCGCCACGCGCTGACGCTGGCCCCCCGACAGATCCGCCGGACGCCGCGCGCCCATGCCTGCGAGCCCCACCGCCTCGAGCGCCGCGGCAACCTTTTCGTGCCCCTCGCGGTCGAGCCGCAGGTCGGGGCGCAGCCCGAGGCCGACGTTCTGTGCTGCGCTCAGATGCGCGAACAGGTTGTGCTCCTGGAAGAGCAGCGTCACCGGCCGCGCCCCGGGCGCCAGCGGCCCGAGGTCGCGCCCCTCCCAGGTAATGCGGCCCCGGACGGGCGCGAGAAACCCCGCGATCGCGGCGAGCAGCGTGCTCTTGCCCGCGCCCGAAGGCCCGATCAGCGCGGTGGTGGCATCGGGCGCGAAGGCGAGATCGGCCGACATCCGCCAGCCCTCCTGCTCGATCTCGACGCCCTCAAGCGCGAGCACGGCCGCGCCCCGCCCGGTCGAAGGCCCAGAAGAGCCCGAAGGTCAGCGCAACCAGCACGAGGCCCACGCCCGCCGCCGCATCGATCCGGTAGGCCGCCATCAGCCGCTGCATCAGGAGCGGCAGGGTGGCCATCTCGGGCGGCGCGAAAAGTGCTATCACCCCCAGATCGCCCATGCTGAGCGCTGCCGCGAGCCCGGCTGCGAAGCCCATCGGCGCGCGCAGCCGTCCCCAGGTCACCAGCCGGAACCGCGCCCAGCCCTCGATCCCGAGGCTGTCGGCCAGCCGCCCGTCGGCGCCGCGCGCCAGACCCAGCGCCGGCAGCAGCGCGCGCAGCACGAAGGGCAGCGCCATCGCGCCGTTGACCAGCGCGGTCACCGGCAGCGCCAGCGCAAATGGATTGGCGACCGGGTTGAGCAGGATGAAGAGCCCGGTGCCGATCACGAAGGGCGAGGCCGCGAGCGGCATCAGCCCCAGCCCCTCGATCCCCCGGCCCGCCCCGCGCGCCTTCAGCCCGTCCACGAGCGCCGCGAGCCCCAGCCCCAGCGTCAGCGCCAGCGCCGCCGAGGCGAGCGCCACCCCGAGGCTGCGCAGCGCGGCAACGAGGGTCTGCGGCGGCAGCCCCTGCGCGAGGCCCGAGGCCCCCCGCAAGGCCACCGCGAGCAGCGGCAGGCCGAGGAACAGCACAAGTGCCGCGATCGCCGCGGCGTCGAGCGCCCTGAGCCCCCGCCCGCCCGCGTCGAGGCGCCGCACCGGCGCGCCGAACCCCGCGGCAAAGCCGGTATCCGCCGCCACCCGCACCGCCAGAAGTGCGGCGGCGCCGCAGAGGCCGAACTGGATCAGCCCGAGCCAGGCGGCGCGGCCGAGGTCGAAGTCGAAGCGCAGCGCCTGGTAGATCGCGAGCTCCACCGTCGTCGCCCGCGGCCCGCCCCCCAGCGTCAGCGCCACGGCGAACGAGGTCATCGCCAGCAGGAACACCAGCACCGCCGCTCCGGGCAGGACGCTGCGCAGCATCGGCGCCTCGAGCGTGCGGAACACGTCGCGCGGCGCCATGCCGAGCTGGGCCGCGAGCCGAAACTGCTCGGTCGGGATCGCGCTCCAGCCGAGCAGCAAGAGCCGCGTGACCAGCGGCAGGTTGAAGAACACATGCGCGAGCACGACGCCGCCGAGCCCGTAGATGTCGAGCCGCGGCCCGCCGAATGCTGCGAGCCCGTCGCTCACCCAGCCGCCGCGCCCCCAGACCGCGACCAGCCCCAGCACCGCCACCAGCGCCGGCAGCAGGAACGGCGCCCCCGTCAGCGCCACCAGTGCCCCACGCCCGGCAAAGCGCCGCCGCGCCAGCGCCCGGGCGACGGGGACGGCGAGAAGCGCGCTCGCCCCCGCCGACAGCACCGCCTGGAGCACCGTGAACCGCAGGGCCGCCCATTCCGCCGGCCCGAGCCCCCGCCCCGGCTCGGCCCGCAGCGCCAGCGCCCCCAGCGTGCCGAGCGTGAGCACCGCGACCAGCGCCAGCGCCGCCCCCCCGCCGAACAGGGCAGCGCGCCCCAGCCTCCGTCCGGAATGCGCCGGAGCCGCGGTCGGCGCGGGCGCAGACGCGGGCCCCTCCGAAACCGCTACAGGCTTTCCATTTAAGTTCAATTGGTTGCTATAGGTTTCAAGTTGGACAGGCCCGAGAGCCCCTTCTATCGGCTCAGCGCCGCCAGCCATTCCGCGAGCGCCGCGTCGCGGGCTTCCCGCGCCGCCTCTGGCTCCATCAGGAGCGCCTTGCCCGGCACCGCCAGCGTCTCGAACCCCTCCGGCAGCCCCTCCGCCGGGGTCCGCGCCGGATACATCCAGTTCGTGGTCGGGATCACCGCCTGGAACCCGTCCGTCAGCATGAACCGCAGGAAGTCGCGCGCCAGCTCCGGCTGGTCGGACGTCTCCAGCATCGCCGCGACCTCGATCTGGATGTAGTGCCCCTCCTCGAAGATCGCCGCGCGCTTGGTGTCGTCGCCTTCCGCGATCAGGTGGTAGGCGGGCGATGTCGTGTAGGCGAGCGCCATGTCGACCTCGCCCGCCAGAAACAGCCCGTAGGCCTCCGACCAGCCCGGTGCGACCGTCACGATCCGCTCCGCGAGCCCCTCCCAGATCTCCGGCGCGCGGTCCCCATAGGCGTCCTTCACCCACATCAGGAGCCCCAGCCCGGGGGTCGAGCTGCGCGGGTCGTGGATAACGATGTTGAGGCTCGAGTCGATCAGCGCCTCGAAGCTCGCCGGCGGCTCCGGGACCTCGGCCACGTCATAGACGAAGGCGAAATAGCCCCAGTCGTAGGGCAGGAAGATCGGATCGTCCCAGGCGATCGGCAGGTCGAGCGCCCCCGGCTCGATCCCGTGCGGCGCGAAGAGCCCGGTGTCCGCGGCCTCGGCGGTCAGGTTGGTGTCGAGCCCGAGCACGACGTCCGCGTCCGTCCGCGCGCCCTCGAGCCTCAGCCGCGCGAGCAGCGCCGCCCCGTCGCCCGCGCCCACAAACCGCACCTCGCAGCCGCAGGTCATCTCGAAGGCCTCCGCGATCGCCGGCCCCGGCCCCCATTCGGCGGTGAAGCTCTCGTAGGTATAGATCACCAGTTCCGGGCGCGGCGTCTGCGCCCCGGCCGGAAGCGCGAAGGCCGCCAGCGCGGCGAGTGTCGGGATCGTCTTCATCGGCGTCCTCCGCGGGGATCGGGCGGAGGCGGGGGTGCGGACCGGCACCCGTGCCTTCCCTCCGCCGGCATGATCCGGTTCAGGTTCGACGGGTCTGCGATCACGCATCTCAGCCCGGACCTTGCGGCCCGGACCCCCCGAGGCAGCACCGAGCATAGCCGCGGGTCGGGCCGGCGCAAGGGCTTTCCGCCGCGCCCCCGCCGCGCTAGGACGGGAGCGGGAGGAGCTGCACGCCATGTCGATCAACGGCTTCGGCCATCTGTTCCGCGTCACCACCTGGGGCGAGAGCCACGGCACGGCTCTGGGCGCCACGGTGGACGGCTGTCCGCCGGGCGTGGCGCTTACCGAGGCCGACCTCCAGGGCTGGCTCGACCGCCGCAAGCCCGGGCAGAGCCGCTACACCACCCAGCGGCGCGAGGCCGATGCGGTGGAGATCCTGTCCGGCACGTTTCAAGGCGTCACCACCGGCACGCCGATCCAGCTGATGATCCGCAACGAGGACCAGCGCTCGAAGGACTACGGCGAGATCGCGAACAAGTTCCGGCCCGGCCACGCCGACATCACCTATTTTCAGAAGTACGGCCTGCGCGACTACCGCGGCGGCGGGCGGTCGAGCGCGCGCGAGACCGCGGCGCGGGTGGCGGCCGGCGGCGTGGCGCGCAAGGTGCTGGCGGATCTCCTGCCGGACCTGAGCATCCGCGGCGTGATGGTGCGGATGGGCGCCGATGCCATCGACCGCGCAGCCTGGGACTGGGACGAGGTCGCGCGGAACCCGTTCTGGTGCCCCGACGCGGCCGCCGCCGCCCGCTGGGCCGAGACGCTCGACGCCCTGCGCAAGTCCGGCAACTCGGTCGGCGCGGTGATCGAGGTGCAGGCCGCGGGCGCGCCGGCGGGGCTCGGCGCCCCGGTCTATGCCAAGCTCGACACCGAGATTGCCGCGGGTCTCATGTCGATCAACGCGGTCAAGGGCGTCGAGATCGGCGCGGGCTTCGCCGCCGCGACGCTCACCGGCGCCGACAATGCCGACGAGATCGCGATGGGCGAGGACGGCCCGGTCTTTTCCTCGAACCACGCCGGCGGCATCCTCGGCGGCATCTCTACCGGACAGGACATTGTCGCGCGCTTCGCGGTCAAGCCCACCTCCTCGATCCTGACGCCGCGGCGCACGATCACGACCGCAGGCGAAGAGACCGAGATCGTCACGAAGGGCCGCCACGACCCCTGCGTCGGCATCCGCGCCGTCCCCGTCGGCGAGGCGATGCTCGCCTGCGTGCTGCTCGACCACCTGCTGCTGCACCGCGGTCAGGTCGGCGGGAACCGCGGGCGGATCGGATGAGCCCCGCGGCACTGATCTTCGACGTCTTCGGCACGCTGGTGGACTGGCGGACGAGCATCGCCACCCATGTCGTCGCGGCCTTCGCCGCACAGGGCGCAGACGTTGATGGCGAAGCCTTCGCCGACGCCTGGCGCGCCGAGTATCAGCCGGCGATGGAGCGGGTGCGCAAGGGCGCGCGCGGCTATGTGGCGCTCGACGACCTGCACCGCGAGAACCTGATGGCGGTGCTGGCGGCGGAGGGACGGGAGGCGGCGTTCACGCCGGACGAGATCGTGGCGCTGGCGCGGGCCTGGGAGCGGCTCGATCCCTGGCCGGACGTGGTGCCGGGGCTGACGCGGCTCAGGGCGCACCGGATCGTGGCCCCCTGCTCCAACGGCTCCATCGCGATGATGACCCGGCTCGCGCGCTATGCCGACCTGCCCTGGGACTGCGTCCTCGGGGCCGAGATCGCGCGGGACTACAAGCCGAAGGCGTCGGTCTACCGGGCCGCCTGTACGGCGCTCAGGCTGCCGCTCGAGGCGGTGATGATGGTCGCGGCGCACAACGACGATCTCGCGGCCGCGCGCGCGGCGGGGCTCGCCACCGCCTTCGTGCCGCGGCCGCAGGAACACGGGCCGGGACAGCGGACGGACCTTGTGCCCGGTGCGGACTGGGACGCGGTGGCGGAGGACCTGTCGGACCTCGCCGACCGGCTCGGCTGATGGAGCGAGCCGGATGGCTCGACGTCTCGGCCACCACCACGATCCTTCAAGCGGATCCGAATGGATCGTGACGGCAGCACATCTCTGGCCACGTTGATCGTCGTCTCGACAGGCGCGCTTTGGGGTCTCTACTGGCTGCCGGTGCGGCAGCTTGCCGAACTTGGCTTGCCCGGCGCGTGGGGAACTCTGGCCATCGTCGCCGCCGCGACGGTCATGCTGACGCCATTCGCGGTGAAGGGCCGGCGACGTCTGGCGGACGCCAGCGCCTTGGGGCTCGCGTCCATTGCGCTTGGCGGAGTCGCCTTCGTGCTCTACTCGGTCGGCTTCGTCTACGGGCGCGTCGCGATCATCATTCTGCTGTTCTTCCTCACGCCGGTCTGGAGCACGCTGATCGGTCGATACCTGATGGGCTGGCCGACGCCGCGGCTGCGCACCGCCGCCATCGCGGTCGGGCTCGTCGGTCTCGCGGTCATGCTCGGCGCGGACGGCGAGGTTCGAGCCCCAGGATGCGTATCCAAAGAGCGGTCATCGTCCACGGACGTAAGCGGTAGGTGACCGCGCTTTAGGTTCGCAGGACGACCTAACGGCGCATGCTCGGCGCACTTTCGAACGCCGATGCCGCGGCACGGCATCTCAATAAGCGTGCTTATCAACGAGAAGTGACAGGCCCGTAGCGGCATGAGCCAAAATGCCATTGGCATTTGTTCTTGTCTGCCTTCCACCTTGCAGGCAAGCAGAACATGGTCTATATAACCGGTTATAGTGAGGGCAACGGCCATGAGCAATGCTGCGCAGAACCGAGCTACGAAGAACTACCGCGCGCGCCTGTCGCAGCGCGGCTTCACACGATTTGAGATCATGGCGCTGGAAACCGATCGTGATCTGATCCGCTCGCTCGCGCGGCGCTTGGCTGAGGAAGGGCCAGAAGCGGAGCAGGTGCGGGCGGCGGTGAAGACGGTCGTGGCCGACAAACCACCCAAGCCGGGCGGCATCCTGTCCGTGCTGCGGCGCTCTCCGCTGGTCGGCGCCGATCTCGATCTGTCGCGTCAGCGTGGGGAAGGGCGCAAGGTCGAACTGTGAC
>JBBQRM010000172.1:0-6426 GCA_038214855.1 Rhodobacterales bacterium
CCTGCCTGCCTCCGGCAGGCGCGTTACCGCGCCCACCCAGGCAGGCGCGGCCTGATTGCGAGCCTCGCCCCGGCTGCACCCCTCTCGCCCTGCGCCGGTGGCTCCGGGCGACGGACCGGGCGAGGCTCCACAGGAGCCCCGCTCATCCGGTCCGGGCAAGCGCCGCCCCGCAGAAAGCACCCGGAACTCGTATCACGGGAAAAATCGGGGAAGGGACGAGAGGTGTCTCCCAAGGTGTTGTATTAACAGGAGGTAAAAACGCCCCGAATCTTCAAATGTTGTCAATGGCAGAATGTCGGTTGCACCGTGCAACATCGTGCGACCCCCTCCCACCGCCGGATCATTCCCGCCGCCGCCCGCGCCAGCCGCCGCGACGGCCCGAGGGGGGCGGCGCCTCCTCCAGCCCCTCGCGCAGCACCGCCGTCATCGGATGATCGGCATGCGCCGGCCCGTAATGCTCGAGCAGCAGCCGGACCAGCTCCGGCCGCACCGCCGCGTCGAGCCCCACCGCCCAGTCGAAGAACACCGTACGGCAGTCCTTCGCGTCGAGGTCCATCCGGTAGGCCTCGAAGATCAGGCCACGCGGATCGGCGGGCAGATCACCCTTTTGCATCGCATCCTCCCGCGCGCGGCGTCCGTCCCCGCGTAAGGTCCGTGCGCGGCGGGCGTCAAGCCGCCTCCACCGCCCTCGCGGCTTCCTCAAACAGGATCGCGTGCCGTCCCGCGACCTCGGCGGGATTCGTGCCGTAGCCGCCGCCGATCACGCAGGCGAGCGGCAGGCCGAGGCGCCGCGCCCAACCGATCACCGCCGCCTCGCGCGCCCTCAGCCCCGCCGCACTCAGCGCGAGCCGCCCCAGCCGGTCGCCCTCGAAGGGATCGACGCCTGCGTTGTAGAAGGCGATCTGCGCCCCGAACCCCTCGGTCGCCGCCAGCGCATGGGCGAGCAACTCGAGATAGGCGGCGTCGCGCAGCCCGTCGGGCAGCGGGAAGTCGAGGTCCGAGACAGCCTTTCGCGCCGGATAGTTCCGCTCCGCGTGCAGCGACAGCGTCAGGACCTCCGCCCGGCCCGCGAAGATCCGCGCCGTCCCGTCGCCCTGATGCACGTCGCAGTCGATCACCAGCACTCGAGCCCCCCGGCCTTCGTCGAGGAGCGCCTGCGCCGCGACCGCCACGTCGTTGAAGACGCAGAACCCCGCCCCGCCCTCGGGCCCCGCGTGGTGCGACCCGCCGGCGGCGTTGCAGGCAAGCCCGTGCTCCAGCGCCAGCCTGGCTGCGAGCAGCGTGCCGGCGGCCGACAGGAACGCGCGCCGGGCGACCGCCTCGGTCCCAGGCAGGCCGATCGTGCGCGCCTCGGCTGCACTCAGCCGCTGGCCCGCCACCCGCTCGACATAGCCGAGCGCGTGCACCCGCGCGACCTGCGCCACCCGCGCCGGCGCCGGCGCCAGATACCCGCCCGCCCGCGGCAGCAGCCCGGCCCCCACGAGCGCCTCGCGCAGATAGCCGTATTTCGACATCGGAAACTGATGCCCGGCCCTCAGCGGCGCCATGTAGTCGGGATGCCAGACGATCGGCAATGTCATGGCGGCAGCGTCATGGCGGCAGCGTCACGGCTCAGCCAGCCGCGTGGCGATGATCGCGTCGGCCTCGCGCGCCGCCTCGGCGAGGCCGACGCGGAGCTGCTCGAGGTCCGGCGCTCCCGTCGCCGCGATCAGCAGGCCCACGAGCCCTGCACCGCCCTCGGCCGGGTCGAGCGTCCGGTCGCGCGCCAGCCGCAGGATCTGCTGGACCGCCTGGAGCCGCGCCAGCGCCTCGGCCAGCGCCCCGGCCTCCGCCGGCGCCAGCCAGCCGAGCGCGCCGAGCCGCTCGAGCATCGCGCCCGCGCGCCGCACCCCAATCAGGCCGTGGACCAGCGCTCCCGCCTGGGCCAGAAGCTCGATGTCGAGCATCCGACCCGGGCCGAGCTTCACCTCCCAGGGATGCGCCGCAGCTTGCCCCTGCGCCTCGGCGAGCCTCCGGCGCATGTCGCGCGCATCCGCCAGCACCTTGGCCGCGTCGTGCGGGCGGCCCAGCACCTCGTCGATCGCCTCGCCCGCCTGTGCGCGCAGCGCCTCGGGGCCGGCCAGCACCCGCGCGCGGGTCAGCGCCAGATGCTCCCACGTCCAGGCCTCCTCGGCTTGGTAGCGCCGGAACGCCGCGAGGCTCGTCGCCACCGGTCCCTGCCGGCCGGAGGGGCGCAGGCGCATGTCGACGCGGTAGAGGATGCCGTCGGGCATCGGCGCGGTCAGCGCCGCGATCAACGCCTGGGTGAGCCGCGCGTAATAGGCGCTGACGGCCAGCGGCCGCGGTCCCTCGGATGCCGTCGCGCCTCCCGCGTCGTAGAGCACGATCAGGTCGAGGTCCGAGGTCGCCGTCATCTCGCCGCTGCCGAGCTTGCCCATCGCCACGACCGCGGCGCCCGCGCCGGGCGCCTGTCCGTGGCGGGAGGCAAAATCCGCGGCGACGCGGGGCAGCAACGCCCCGAGCACCGCCTCGGCCACGGCGGAATAGGCCTCCCCTGCCGCGGCAGGGGTGGCGAGCCGGCGCAGCAGATGCACGCCGATGCGGAAGTGCCGCTCGCGCATCCACCGCCGCGCCGCCCCCAGCGCCGCCTCGTAGTCCGGCGCACGGGCGAGTTCGTCCTCGAGCTCCTCGCGCAACTCGGCCGTCCCGCGCAGGAAGCGGTAGAAGTCCGGCCCGATCACCGCGTCGAAGACCGCCGCACTGCGCCCCAGATGCCGCGCGAGGTCGGGCGCGGTGCCGCAGATGTCCACGAGCAGATCGAGAAGCTGCGGGTTCGCCTCGAACAGCGAGAAGAGCTGCACCCCCGCCGGCAGCCGCGCGAGAAAGGCGTCGAGCGAGCGCAGCGCGTCGTCTGCACTCGCGGCCGCGGCGAGGCGGCGCAGGATCTCGGGCTCGAGTCTGCGGAAGATCGCCCTTGCGCGCTCGCTGCGCAGCGCCGGCAGCCGCACCCAGGCCGCCATGGTCGCCCGCGCCGCCTCGGGATCGGCGAAGACCTCCGCGGGGTCCGGCGCTTCGGCGCCGGCTGGGCTCTCATGCGCGAAGAATGGCTCGGTCAGCGCCTGGACCTCCGTCAGCCGCGCGCGCAGCTCTGAGGCGAGCGCCTCCGGCTCGGCGTCGCAGAAAGAGGCGAGCCGCGCGAAGGCCTCCGGCGTCGATGGCAGCCGGTGGGTCTGGGCGTCGTCGAGCATCTGCAGCCGGTGCTCGAGCGTGCGGTGCGCGACATAGGCGGCGTCGAGCACCGCGGCGGTCTCGGGCGCCACCCAGCCCTTCTGCGCCAGCGCGGCGAGGGCGTCCCGCGTCCGGCGCTGGCGCAGGCCCTCGTCGCGGCCGCCGACGATGATCTGGCGGGTCTGGGTGAAGAACTCGATCTCGCGGATGCCGCCCTGGCCGAGCTTGAGGTCGTGGCCCATCACATCGAGCGGCCCCGCGAGCCCCTTGTGCGCGCGGATGCGCAGCCGCATGTCGTGCGCGTCCTGGATCGCCGCGAAGTCGAGATGCCGGCGCCAGATGAACGGCCGCAGCCGCTTAAGGAACGCCTCGCCCGCCGCGATCGCTCCGGCGCAGGGCCGCGCCTTGATGTAGGCCGCGCGCTCCCAGGTCCGCCCGAGGCTCTCGTAGTAGTTTTCCGCCGGCTCCGTGGCGATGCAGACCGGCGTCACCGACGGATCGGGGCGCAGCCGCAGGTCGGTGCGAAAGACATAGCCCTCCTCGGTGACCTCGCTCAGCAGCTTCACCAGCCTCTGCGTCACCCGGATGAAGCCCCGCCGCAGGTCGGCGTAATCGTCCGGCGCGTGCCGCGTCTCGTCGAAGAGCACGATCAGGTCGATGTCGGACGAGTAGTTCAGCTCGCCCGCGCCCATCTTGCCCATCGCCAGCACGAACATCCCCGCCGCCTCGGCCGCGTCGTGGGGCCCGCAGCCCCGCAGCTTGCCGCGCGCGATCTCCTCGGCGACGAGCACCTGGAGCCCGAGCGCGACCGCGCGGTCGGCGAGCGCGGTCAGCGCCCCCGTCACCGCCTCGAGATCCCAGGCGCCGCCGAGATCGGCGAGTGCGATCAGCAGCGCCGCCCGCCGCTTGGCCCGCCGCAACGTCACGGCGAGCGCCGCCGGACCCGACGCCTCCATCGCCGCGAGGATCGCGGGGAGCGTCGTCTCGGGGGCGTCCGCGAGCGCCTCCCGCAGCCAGTCCGCCTCGCGGCGGATCAGCGTATCGAGATGCGTCGAAGTGCCGGCGGCACCGGCGATGAGTGCTGTGACCTCGCCCGGCAGGTCCGCGAAATCCGCCGCGGCCTCGGCGCCGCGCGCGGCGTCGTGCGGGCGGGGCGCGCGCGTGATCCGCGAGGCGAGGGAGGCGGGCACCGGAGGCCTCAGCGGCCCTCGAACCGCGCGGGGCGCTTCTCGAGAAACGCCATCACGCCCTCGCGGAAGTCGCGGCTCTGCCCGGCCTCGCCCTGCAGCACCGCCTCCAGCTCCAGCTGCTCGGGCAGCGTCCGGGCAAAGCTCGCACGCATCGCCTGCTTGATCAGCCGGTAGGCGACCGTGGGGCCGCGCGCGAGCTGCGCCGCGCGGGAGGCCACCACAGCCTCGAACGCCTCGTCGGGCACGGCCTCCCAGATCAGCCCCCAGGCGTCGGCCTCCGCCGCGGTGATCCGCTCGGCGAACAGCGCGGCCCCCATCGCCTTGGCAAAGCCCATCTGCCGCGGCGGCCAGTAGGTGCCGCCGGCGTCGGGGATGAGCCCGATCCGCGCGAAGGCCTGGATGAACACCGCCGAATGCGCCGCGATCACCACATCCGCGGCCAGCGCCAGATTGGCCCCCGCCCCCGCGGCCGCACCGTTGACCGCCGCGATGGTCGGGATCGGGCAATCGTAGATCGCGTGCAGCATCGGCTCGTATTCCTCGCGCAGCGTCCGCTCCAGGTCCACGTCGGCCGCATTGCCCCGGTCGCCGAGGTCCTGCCCCGAGCAGAAGCCGCGCCCCGCCCCGGTGATCACCAGCACCCGCGCCCGCTCCGGCGCATGGGTGACCGCATGGGTGATTTCCAGGCGCATCTGCGGGTTCAGCCCGTTCAGCACCCCCGGCCGGTTCAGGGTCAGCGTCGCCACATCCTCGGCCACCCGGAACTCGACGGTCTCATAGGACATGGCTCTCTCCGGCTGCGCGCGGCGAGGATAGCGGCCGCCGCACCCGCCGGCAAACCCGCAAACCGCGGCGCGGCCGAGATGGTGCCTCGGGCCGACGTCGTCGGCTTTGAGCCCAAGCTTGCCAATTTGTGCATCGCAGCAAACGCTAGTGGATTGGCCGGGACAGAAGAGTCCCGTTGGGGATTCCCATTGACATCTGCGCGTGCGAGTCTGGGGCATGCGAACAGGAATATCCATCACACTCGCCGAGCCCGACCGTCAGCGGCTCGAAGCCCTCGTCGCCGACCGCAACACGGCGCAGAAGCATGTCTGGCGCGCCCGAATCGTGTTGCTCAGCGTTGACGGCGTCGGCACGAACGCGATCATGGCGGCGACCGGCACGTCGAAGACCACGGTCTGGCGCTGGCAGGCGCGTTTCATGGCCGAAGGCGTCGAGGGCCTGCTGCGCGACAGGACCCGGCCGCCCGGCCGGGCGCCGGTGGCCGACGACCGGGCGTCCGCCGTCGTGGCGATGACGCTGAAGCCGCCGCCCCATGAGGCCACGCACTGGACGGCGCGGGCGATGGCCGGGGCGGTCGGACTCGCGGTCTCCACGGTGCAGAAGATCTGGAAGGCGCATGGCCTCGCGCCGCATCGCTGGCGCGCCTTCAAGCTCTCCAACGATCCCGCCTTCGCGGAGAAGCTGCACGACGTCGTCGGGCTCTACGTGGCGCCTCCGGCCCACGCCGTGGTTCTCAGCATCGACGAGAAGTCGCAGATCCAGGCGCTCGACCGCACCCAGCCCGGCCTGCCGCTGAAGAAGGGTCGGGGGGCCACCATGACCCACGACTACAAGCGCCACGGCACGACCACGCTATTCGCCGCGCTCAACGTGCTCGACGGCACGGTCACGGGCCGCAACATGCAGCGCCACAGGCATCAGGAGTTCATCCGCTTCCTCAACGCCCTCGAGCACGACATCCCGGCGGGCAAGACCGTCCACGTCATCCTCGACAACTACGCCGCCCACAAGCACGCCAAGGTCAGGGCGTGGCTCGAGCGCCACCCGCGCTGGACATTCCACTTCACGCCCACGTCCAGTTCCTGGCTGAACGCCGTCGAGGGCTTCTTCGCCAAGCTCACGAGGCGGCGACTGAAGCACGGCGTCTTCCACTCGATCGTCGACCTGCAGGCCGCCATCAACCGCTTCCTCGCCGAGCACAACCGGAGCCCGAAGCCCTTCA